>CANTGP010000508.1 GCA_947653315.1 uncultured Lachnospiraceae bacterium | reverse complement strand
GCCGGAAAAAGCGCACGGAAAACCGGGACAGGCAATCCCGCTGCCGCCGCCCCGCAAAAGAATTCCTCCCGTGCGTCCGCCCCATTTCCGTTTTCACCCCTCCAAAATCTGCATGGACCGGATTCCTTCATCGCCGATTTTCCCCATCATCTCCGCCGTATGGTTTTCCAAAAAGTTATCTTCCCCTTCCGCCAATCCCTGCGCCACCAATTCCTGCAGGATGATATTGCAGACCGCTTCGATAATGATCACGCACTGGTCATTGGTATTCAATGTGTAAAGATAGTCCTCCACCCCCGCATCTTTCCACGCCTGCGACTGCTCCCCCGTACACACAAGCAAATGCAGGATGTCCCCAATCCCGGACAACCGGGGCAAATCTTTCATGCCCCGGTGCATCCACTTGTAAAACGGCATGTATTTCCTGTTTAACAGGTAGACCATGGAAATGGTGCTCTTGGTAAACTCTGCCAGCGAAAGCGCCGCAGCCACCTGTTCCCCCCGTTTCATGGCACGGGCATAATTATACTGCCCTGACTGCGCCATCTGCGCCGCCCTTGCCACGATTTTCTTAATCCGCACATCCTCCGGGTAATAAGCAAGGAACCCTTTCCTGATACGGCTAAATTCCCCAAGCGGGTCTTCAAACACTTTTCCGTTGGTAGCCGTGCAAAGCCCTTCCTCGGGAATCCGCATCCAGTCTGACAACCGCTTCGGCGCTTCCGTAAATCCGGTCAGGGCATAATAAAAATCGGGTATGCAAAGAACTCCTACCCTGCCGCCGCCATGGGAACTGGTTTTCCGTGCCGCCACGCCTTCAAACGCGGCAGGAAGACCGTCATATTCCCGCTGCAGCGCCTTCCCGTATGTATGGTAATCTTCTTCCGTCAGCCACAGGCAGAACGACGGACCGTAATCGTGGTCCGCCGATATCACGTCGTCAAACCCAAGGCACTCCGAGCCGTACCCAACCAAACCTGCCGCCACCCGGCCGCAAAGGTTCGGGAATTTTTCCTCCAGCATTTTTTTCCCGTATGTTTCATAATACCGCTGTGCCAGTTCCAATCCTTTCATCTGCCCTCGCCCCCTATTTCATCGAATAATTCTTCAAACGTAAGGAAAATTTCCGGAAAATGCATGATTTTCAATAGTTCCTTATTCTTCTCCGTAACCGTCTCCCACAAATAATATTTTGGAACACCGTTCTCATAATCCAATTCATAAATCTCGACTTGTTTCTTCCTCCAGTCAACCAGCCAATATTCCTCAATCTCCTGCTGACGGTATAATTCCATTTTTTCACCGCGGTCATAGTTTTCCGTTGACGGGGAAAGCACCTCCATGACAAAACGGGGCGCGTCCACACATGTATTCCCACGTCTGGATTTTGTACGGCAATTAATGGAGGCATCCGGCACCAGCGTTTTATATTCCCCGTTTTCCGCAATAAACCGGTACTGCACATTATCCGAAAACACATAACAAGTACTGTTTCTTAACTGTTTGCGTATTGCTGCCACGAAATTGACAATAACCGAAGAATGTTCCGGTGTGGCTCCGGCCATATCCGTTATTTTCAATTGATGATCCATACCCATCCCCCGTTTATCTGTTCCCGTCCAATTCGCCGTATATTTCCTTAGCCCGCATCCGGTATGCCTGCGCTTTTTCTTCTTCTTTCAGGCAGGCACACACCGCCGCACAGTTTTCACAAAGAACCGCATAACTTTGGTTTTCCCCGAAATGCTTCTTTACCTCCTCCAATGCCTTTTCATAGGAAGCCAGCGCATTCCCGTAATCCCCCATACGGTAATAGGCTTCCCCCACTCCGGCAAGCGCCGCACTGTAATGGGCATCCGTTTCTTCCCCGTCCCCCACGCTTTCAAACAGGCTAAGCGCTTCTTTTAAGGCTGCGGACGCTTCGTCCGTCCGCTCCATCTTAAAGTAAAGCAGCGCCAGGTTCGTCAGGGTAGTCGCCTGTTCCGCTTCGCTCTCCCTAAGTGCCCGGATGATTTCCAACGCCTTTAACGACATTTCCACCGCTTCCCCGTTTTCCCCCATCTGTTCCAAAAGGATACCCATATTGTTATACAGACCGGCAAACCGGTAATCCCCTGCCGGCAGAAGTCTTTCATAAATGGCAAGCGCCTGCCGGTAATAACGGTATGCCTGCTTTGCATCCCCTGCCGCACGGTACGCCGTCGCCGCGTTTAACAGCGTGGTGGCAAAATGCTCGCTGTCCTCCAACTGCAGTTCCTCCATCAAAAGAAGGACATCCTCTGCAATGTCAAAAGACTTTTTATATTGGGACACGCTCCGGTAAAAGCCGATCATCTCATTCCCGATGGAAATATATGCCGCATAATCCCCGTTTTCCTTCGCTTCCGCCAAAGACGAAAGAAGGTAAGGCTCCACCTTATCCAACTCGTTATGCTTAAAATATTCATCCAGTTTGGCAAAAAATTCCCCGATATCCATTCCCTGCTTCATTCCGTTTTTCCTCCCGTTTTT
>CANTGP010000507.1 GCA_947653315.1 uncultured Lachnospiraceae bacterium | reverse complement strand
ACCTGACTCTTAATCAGGGTGTCCAGGGTTCGAGCCCCTGGCGGCGCACGTGAAGTACTGATTTTGTGGCCGGAGCGTCATGGGGTTGGTACTTTTTCTTTTCCCCAAAATACAGATTTATCATGGAGGCAGGCAATATGGAACTATGTCTCGTTCCGGCAGACACGGAACAGCAGCTTGAGCAAATCAAAACACTTTATATGGAGGCTTTTCCTGAGGATGAACGGAAACCGTTTCCCCTCATTATGGAAAAAAGAAAAGAAGGCTCCATGGAAATCCTTTCCCTGGAAAACAAAATCACTGACGGAATAAACAGCGGCATAACGGCATCCCCGGCCCTGCACCATGTCCTGGGGGAAGCCATTTTAGTATATGATAAGGATATCGTGCTGTTGGATTACTTTGCCATATCCCCGGCCCTGCGCGGCAGCGGTCTTGGCTCCAGGGCATTGGAGCTCCTTCAGCAGCGCTGCGGCGGCCGCCGGTTCCTGTTGGAGATTGAGAACACTTCCGGGCAAGTTCCCGGTTGGGAACAACGGATGAGCCGCAAGAATTTTTACCTGCGGGGCGGCATGAAATGCATGGATTATACGGTTTCCCTTTTCGGTGTCAGCATGGAAATCATGACATACGGATGCGAAGTTACTTACGAGGAATATTTCGCCCTTTATGAACATGTATTCGGAAGTTACATGAAAGGACGTGTCAAGTTGGAGGAATACAATGGAACAGCTTTCCCTTTTTGATGACAGGAAAACGATAGCGCCACTGGCAAGCCGCCTGCGCCCCGATTCCCTGGACGGGTTTATCGGGCAGGAGCACCTTCTTGGCAAAGACCGGCTGCTCCGCCGACTGATTGATGCCGACCAAATATCTTCCATGATTTTTTGGGGGCCTCCCGGCGTGGGCAAAACCACCCTCGCAAACATTATCGCGAACAAAACCCATGCTTCCTTTATTAATTTCAGCGCCGTCACCAGCGGCATCAAGGAAATCAGGGAAGTCATGGCGCGCGCCGAGGACAGCCGGATTATGGGAATCAAAACCGTCCTTTTCGTGGACGAAATCCACCGCTTCAACAAAGCGCAGCAGGATGCTTTCCTTCCTTTCGTGGAAAAAGGCAGCATCATCCTGATTGGCGCCACCACGGAAAATCCTTCTTTTGAAATCAACGCGGCGCTCCTTTCCCGCTGCAAGGTGTTCGTACTTAAACCCCTTACCACGGACCATATCCGGGAACTTCTTGCCGGAGCCGTGAAAAACCCAAAAGGGTTTGGACAAACCGAAATAGCCATCACGGACGATCTGTTAAACGCCATCGCCGTGTTTTCCAACGGAGATGCCCGAACCGCCCTTAACACGCTGGAAATGGCAGTCACCAACGGCGCCGTAAGCGCGGGAAAAATAACCGTTACCGAAGAAATCCTGGAACAGTGTACCAGCCGGAAATCCCTGTTGTATGACAAAAACGGGGAAGAACATTACAACCTGATTTCCGCACTGCATAAATGTATGCGCAACAGCGACCCCGATGCCGCCCTTTATTGGCTGGCGCGGATGCTGGAAGCGGGGGAAGACCCTTTATACATTGCCAGACGGCTGATCCGTTTTGCCAGCGAAGACGTGGGAATGGCGGACAGTCAGGCGCTTCCCCTTGCCGTTTCCGTCTATCAGGCATGTCATTTTAACGGTATGCCCGAATGCAACGTGAACCTTGCCCACGCCGTTACCTACCTTTCCCTTGCGCCGAAATCCAACGCGCTCTATACCGCCTACGGGGAATGCCGGGAAGACGCCCTTCGCACCCTTGCGGAACCCGTCCCCCTGCAGCTTCGTAATGCCCCTACCAAACTTATGAAAGAGCTGCATTACGGGGAAGGTTACGAATATGCCCATGATACCGAAGAAAAACTGACACACATGTCCTGCATTCCCGATTCCCTGCGGGACCGGACGTATTACCGTCCTACGGTCCAGGGGGCGGAAGCGGACGTGAAAGAAAGGCTGGAGCGGATTAAAAAATGGAAGTCAGGAACATAAGATTGGAACCCGGTTGGAAAAGAAAGGTATTTTGAAAAAATTTTGAAAAAAATTATGAAAATATGTAAAAAATATAAATAAAGTCTACCGCTTATGTATTTTTTGTTGTATAATAAAGATGCCGTATGGGACCATTTTCTTTTGTGTATTTTATGCGAGAATTTTACATATACTGATATGTCTCATACGGCACTTTTGTTAAATCATGTAAAGAAATATATTTTCCTAAACTTTTCATAAGTCATCCCCATATGCCGGGTTATACAGGGCATTGTCATATTGCGTATTATATTTCCCCATGCTATACTAAAATTATAAATTATAATCATAAAAAAGCCATGGCGGGCAATACTATCCGGTATACTATGGCGGATGTCCGCAGATGACGGATAAGTAATAAAATATAGAGTGGATGGAATGTATAACATTATGGCTGCGCTCGCTGACGCGCTCCATGGGGCACGGGGAGGCCGAACGGTTACT
>CANTGP010000506.1 GCA_947653315.1 uncultured Lachnospiraceae bacterium | reverse complement strand
ATCCGTACAAGTTCTCCTTCCGCATCCCCCACATCCAGCCCTGCGGGCGCAATTCCCACGTCCGCGCACCGCAGCATGGAACTGTCAAATCCGCTGTCCCCGGCAGCTATGACCCTGACCCCCGCTTCTTTGGAAGCCGCATCTCCCGCCTTTGTGCCGGTATCTCCCCGTACCGCCAACCGGTCTTTCAGCCGCATCACCGCATTGCCCTTGGTCAGTTCCTTCGGCACCGCATAGACCTTCACCCCCTGACGACACACATCCACCAAAGAACCGTCCAAAGCCTGCCGCAGCCGCGCCGCCGACTCCGCCGGGGCATTGCTTTTGGTAAACAAAAACAATTCCCTCACATTCCTCACTTCCATACACCTTGCCGCATCCCCTTCCAAAATTCCCGCCGCCTTTTCCAGTTCCCGCATACTGCCGCTAATCCTGTCCAAAGACTCCCGATACCACCCCTGGTCTTCCTTTCCGTCCTCCAGCAGTACGCCGCCGTTGCAAACAAGCGCATACGGAATCCTCCCGATTCCCAAATCAATCCTGCCGTACTGCTCCACCGTCCTCGTGGTAACGGGTACGAACAGTACGCTCCGCGCAACCTCATGCAGCAGCTTTCCCGTCCGCTCCGTCAGAAAAGACACTTCCCTGCCCTGATATATTTCGGCGCATATCTTATGCGCGCCGATATCATGCTTATAAGAATAAATCAGCGTATTGTCCAAATCCGTACAAAACATCACCATAATGCAAAACGGGGCTTAAGCGCATCCGCGCATAAAGCCCCGGCTCCTTTTATGAATTTTTTCCGTTCACAATCATTTTCCTTACCAAATCCACCGGAATCATCGTAGCGCCGAGCACCACCACCGTAATCCAGCCGGTAATGCCGAACGGCACACAACTAAACATATTCCCGATCCAGGTAAAGACCTCCAGCGGAATCAGCGCCGCGTTGACAATCAATGCCTGCACCGCCACAATGGCGATAAACACCTTCATAAACCCGGTATTCTCATCCAGCCCTTTAAAGATGGCGAAACCGTCATCCCGGACATTGAACCCGTTAAACAATGCGCTGACAATGAACAGGACAAAATATCCGGTCAAATGCTGTTCCCTTGTTTCAAACAGTCCCACGAAGAACGGATGCTTTAAGTAAACGAAACTCAAAGCGGTCAGCCATGCGCCCATGGTAATAATCTGCGCCATCATCTTCCTGCTTACGATGCTTTCATCCCTTCTCCTCGGTTTCTCGGTCATGTATTTCTTAAGCGCAGGCTCGTTGCCCAGCATGATGGCGCCGAGACTGTCCATCACAAGGTTGACGAACAACAGATGCGTTACCTTCAAAGGTTCCTCCACCCCGAAGAACGGTGCAATGGCACTGACCACCACCGCCGCCACGTTAATGACGAGCTGGAACTTACAGAACTTTAAGATATTGTGGTAAATCGTCCTTCCGTACCAAATGGCATCCTTGATGGATTTGAAATTGTCGTCCAAGATAACGATTTTTCCGGCTTCCTTTGCCGCCTCGGTACCGCTTCCCATGGCAAATCCCACGTCCGCACGCTTTAAGGCAGGGGAGTCGTTGACACCGTCGCCGGTCATGCCGACCACGAGGTTCATTTCCTGGCACAAACGCACCATACGGGATTTATCCGTGGGCAGCGCCCTTGCAATGACCCTGATATGGGGGATAATCTTCTTCACTTCCTCATCCGACATTTCGTTTAACTGCGCCGAAGAAAGCGCCTTATCCGAACTGTCTTTCAACAGCCCGGCATCCTTTGCGATGGCGATTGCCGTCTCCAAACGGTCCCCGGTAATCATGACTACCTGGATACCCGCATTCTGCACTTCCTCGATGGCTTCCTTCGCTTCCGGCCTGACATCATCCCGGATTCCCACCAAACCGATAATGACGATATCCTCGTTGATTTTACTCTCCACCAAATCCTTTTCGGAATAACCGAATGCCAGCACACGCATCGCTTTGGATGCCAGTTCGTCGATTTTCCGGTCCAAAACCGCCTTATCCATGTTTTTCACATTGCCGTCCGCATCCAGATACTTGGTTGCCGTGGCAAGCAGGCGCTCCGGCGCCCCTTTATAAAAAGTTTTCCCGAGACTGCCAATCCGTGCCTGACTGAACTTGTTCGTGGAGTTAAAGCCCTGGCTCGCCGTCACCGTATAATCCTTATTGACGCCAAGGGCATGAAACGTAGCTTCCCCGATGAACTTCATAAGCGCCTGGTCGGTGGCGTTCCCGCCAATGACTTTATGGGAAGCATCGTACATGGACTGGGTGTTCTTACCGATTGACAAATCCACCAGTCCCTTTACCTTGCTGTGCCTGCTAAGCTCCGTCATGGGAATGGAATTACCGTCCGCCGTAAAGAAATCAACCACTTCCAGCATACCTTTCGTGATGGTACCCGTCTTATCGCTGAACAGAATATTCAGGGAACCTGCCAATAATTCTTTGAGTCTGTTGACTGCTTTTTGAGCTGTCGCACCATCGA
>CANTGP010000505.1 GCA_947653315.1 uncultured Lachnospiraceae bacterium | reverse complement strand
ATATATCGGTGTGAGTGAGGATGTTCTGATGCGTATTTTTGGGATTTTTGTTGTTCCAAAAAAGACATGGAGAAACCGGGCCGGAATTTATTTTGTGGCATTCGTCCGCATCTTATGGTAAAATACAAAATAGGAATGATTTCAGACAGGAAGGACAAAGCAAATGGCAGAGAAAAAAATTATGCTGGGAAACGAAGCAATAGCCCGCGGCGCCTATGAGGCAGGCGTGAAAGTGTCCGCGGCTTATCCGGGTACGCCCAGCACGGAAATTAGTGAAAATGTGGTGAAATATGAGGAAATTTATGCGGAATGGTCGCCCAATGAGAAAGTGGCGATGGAAGTGGCCATCGGGGCATCCATCAGCGGCGTGCGCGCGATGGCGTCCATGAAACATGTGGGGGTAAACGTGGCAAGCGATCCCTTATATACGGCGGCTTATACCGGCGTAAACGGCGGACTGGTATTGGTGGCGGCGGATGATCCGGGACTGTACAGTTCGCAGAACGAGCAGGATACCAGACGTGTGGCAAGGGCGGCACAGGTGCCGGTATTGGAGCCTTCGGACAGTCAGGAGGCAAAGGACTTCATGAAATTTGCCTTTACGTTAAGCGAGAAATACGATACGCCGGTGATTTTAAGGACGACCACGCGCCTGTCCCATTCCCAGGGAATGGTTACGCTGGAGGAACGGGAGGAGGTTCCCGACAAGCCTTACGAGAGGAACATCGGCAAATTTGTCATGATGCCGGCGATGGCGAAGGGCAGGCATGTGTTCGTGGAGGAACGTATGGAAGCCATGGCGGAGGACGGATGCGCTTTTCCCATTAACCGGGCGGAATACAACGATACTTCCATCGGTTTTATTACCAGCGGAATTCCTTACCAGTATGTGAAGGAAGTGTTTCCGGATGCGTCGGTGTTAAAGCTGGGCATGGTGCATCCCCTTCCGAAAAAGCTGATTGCGGAATTTGCCGCCAGGGTGGATAAGCTGTACATATTCGAAGAACTGGAGCCTGTGATCGAGGAACAGGTAAAGTCATGGGGAATCCGGGCGGAAGGAAAAGAAATCTTCACAAGACAGGGGGAATACAGCGCCAATTTGCTAAGGCGTGTGCTGCTGCCGGAAGGGGTGGAAGCGGCAGAGCCGGCACAGGTACCGGCGCGTCCGCCGATTCTTTGTCCGGGCTGTCCGCACAGAAGCGTTTTTTCGGTGTTGAACAAGCTGAAAATCCACGCGGCAGGGGACATCGGCTGTTATACGTTAGGGGCGGTGGCGCCTTTGGGCGTGATTGATACCACCATCTGCATGGGGGCGAGCATTTCCTCCCTGCACGGTATGGAAAAGGCGAAAGGGAAGGAGTATGTCAAAAACTGGGTGGCAGTGATCGGCGATTCCACCTTTATGCATACGGGTGTCAATTCCCTGATGAACATGGTTTATAACCAGGGATGCGGAACGGTGATGATTGTGGATAACTCCACAACGGGCATGACGGGACATCAGGACCATGCGGCGACGGGGAAGACGTTAAAAGGGGAAGTGGTGCCTGCCATCAGCATTTATAAGTTCTGTAAGGCAATCGGCATCGAGCATGTGGTGGAAGTCAATGCCTTTGATTTAAAGGAACTGGAAAAAGTTATAAAAGAAGAAACTGCCAGGGACGAAGTGTCGGTTATCATTACCAAGTCTCCCTGCGTGCTGTTAAAAGGAAACGTTTTCCCGGACAAATGCGTTCCCGTGCCGGAGAAGTGTAAAAAATGCGGCGCATGTTTAAGACCCGGCTGTCCGGCGCTGACGAAAAACGAGGACGGAACCATTGCGATAGACGAAACGATGTGCAACGGCTGCGGGCTGTGTATGCAGTTATGTCCGTTTGAAGCCATCGTAAAACAGCCGAAATAGCAGGACGCGGGAGGAGAATTGAAATGACGACGAAAAGTATCATGATAGTAGGGGTGGGCGGACAGGGAACACTTTTAACCAGCCGCATCCTTGGGGGAATTACAAGCGGCGCCGGATATGACGTGAAATTGTCGGAGGTCCATGGAATGGCGCAGCGCGGCGGCAGTGTGGTGACGTTCGTCAGGTATGGGGAGACGGTGGCGGAACCCATCGTGGAAGAAGGGCAGGCGGACGTGCTGATCGCTTTTGAGCGCCTGGAAGCGTTACGGTATGCCCATTTCCTGAAAAAAGACGGGGTGTTAATCGTCAATGACTGGCGGATCGAGCCGATTACGGTGGTGACGGGGGCTGCGCAGTACCCGGAGGATATCATCGGAACCTTAAGGAAAAGCCATAAGGTGTATGCCATCAATGCCATGGAGGAGGCGTTGAAATTGGGGAATGCCAAAACTTTTAACGTAATTGTACTGGGCATGGCGGCAAGGCATATGGATTTCCCGAAAGAGGACTGGCTGGAAACCATAGAAAAGACAGTGCCGCCCAAAACGGTGGAAATCAATAAAAAAGCGTTTTTGGCGGGATATGAAAGCGGAATATGAATGGGATAAAAAAGCGGAATATG
>CANTGP010000504.1 GCA_947653315.1 uncultured Lachnospiraceae bacterium | reverse complement strand
ATAATAAAGAATAACACGAGTCAAATAAAAATGCAAATAAGTTCTGCGTAACAGTTTAGCCTGAAATGTTATGAGAGGCGGACGCAAGGGAGGGATTCGTTTGCGGGACGGCGGCAGCGGGATTGCATGTCCCGCTGCTGGCCACTAAAAAAACTCACGCACAGGCGTCCGCCCCCAACACAACATTCCGGCAGAACTGTTACCCTTCTGCCGGATATCATGAGAAATATTCTTGTAATTTTATGGAAACCATCTTATAATCGAATGTGTACTGCCATAGAGCCTGCCGTTTTCTGTTATGGAAAGAAAACCTTTCCGCATTGAATAGGGGGTTTGCCTGACCCATGGGGACAATAATGTAAAAAAGGGCCGGTAAAAGAATAACCTATGAAACCATCCGTATAATAAGAAAAAACAAGGGAGAAAAATTACGGTGTGAAGCGGGCGGGAATGGAGGAAGACAAGATAGAAAGAATAGAAAGAATGAAAAAAGAAGCGCTGCATGAGCTGCTCCATAACCGGGAAAAAAGCATAAAGCAGCGCTGCAAAGATATGATAAAAAAGGCCGCCGGGAGATACGTGCCGCCAAAAGACGGTATTTTTTGGGATACCGGGCTGCTGGCAAACGGATTGATGGAAACGGCGGGAGACGGGAAAATTTTGGAAGCGGTCCGGCAGTATTTTGACCGGTGGATTAAAAAAGGGATGCCGGTTTATTATGTGGATGATACCCTGTGCGGTGTGGCACTGTTACAGGTATACCGTGCGACGGGGGAGGAAAAGTACCGGCGCGGGGCAGACCGGATGGCGGATTACCTGCTGGCGCTGGCAGCGACGGAGGCGGACGGGGCGGGCAGTATTCCTTACCGGCATTCCCAAAAAAACGGGCATGTGTATGTGGACGGGATAGGCATGATGTGTCCTTTTTTGGCAGGGTACGGTGTGGAAACGGGGAACGAGAATGCGGTCCGGCTTGCCGTGACGCAGATTGAAAATATGCTGGCATACGGAATGGATGAAAAAACCGGGCTGCCTTATCACGGATTCCGGTATGAAAACCGGGTAAAATATGGTATTATTGGATGGGGGCGCGCCGTGGGCTGGCTTTTGACGGGAATGAAGGGTGTGCTGGACCGGTTGGGCGGTACAAATGGGCAGCGCTTTTTACCGGAGCCGGAATACGGGAAACTGGAACGGGCATTTACGGATTTGCTCAAAGCCGTCCGCCCGTACCAAAGGGAAGACGGGGGATTTTCCTGGCAGTTGGAAGCCATGGAGGGTCCGGCGGACAGCTCGGCTACGGCGATGATTGCGCAGGCGCTTCATTTTGCGGTTATGCATGGTATGGCAGGGGGGACGGAATGGGAAAAAATGCTGCATGCGGCGGTCGTTTTTTTGTGCGGATGTGAAAAAGACGGGAAGGTCTACCGGTGTTTGGGCGAGTGTATGGGATTTTCCCAGTACCCGCAGGTGTACGGGGCATATCCCTGGTCTTTGGGAACGGCGCTGGAAGTGATTGGCAGCGGATACGGGGTATCGGAATGATTATGATACAGGTTGCCGGAGGGCTTGGAAACCAAATGCAGCAGTATGCGCTGTACCGGAAATTCCTAAGCCTTGGCAAAGAAGCAAAACTGGATATTTCATGGTTTACGGAAAGCGACCGTCAGGACAGGGTATATGCCAAACGGAAGCTGGAGTTGGATTATTTTGAGGGTTTGTCTTATGAAACCGCTACGGAAGCGGAGAAAAAGGCGCTGACCGGAGAGGGAAGCGCACCTTTCAGACTGGCGGCAAAAGTAAAGGGGAAACTGTTCCCTTCATCCAGGAAGGTGTTCCATGAAACGGACATGTACCATCCGGAAATTTTCGGGTTTACGGACCGGTACCTGTGCGGTTACTTTGCCTGTGAGAAATATTATGCGGATATCATGGGAAAACTACGGGAGGAAATCCGTTTCCCGCAAAGCGGCAACCCGGAGAATGCCGGACTGGCGGAGCGGATGCGGCGGGAGGAATCGGTCAGCATCCATATCCGCAGGGGCGATTACCTTGCCCCGGAAAATGCGGCAATGTTCGGGAATATCTGTACGGAGGAATATTACCGCGGCGCCGTCTCGGAGATAAAGGGACGGTGCAGGTCCCCGCATTTTTATGTTTTTTCCGATGATACGGAATATGCGGGCGGAAAGTATGCGGGGGAAGAATATACCATCGTGGATGTGAATAAGGGAGAAGACAGCTTTTATGATATGTGGCTGATGAGCCGTTGCAGGCACAATATCTGTGCCAATTCCACGTTCAGTTTTTGGGGCGCCCGTTTGAACGGGAATCCCGGTAAAATAATGATCCGTCCCTGGATTCATAAAAATACGCAAACGTATGACGCGGTGCGGATGCATGATTTGTGGCAGGGTTGGATACTGGTGGATAACAGGGGGCAGGTTGTGTAGCAGCGGGAGGAAAGGAGAAGCGGAGTATTGGACAATAGAACATTACTGGCTGCGCAGAACCATATCGGTAACGC
>CANTGP010000503.1 GCA_947653315.1 uncultured Lachnospiraceae bacterium | reverse complement strand
AAATGCATCCGTTCCATCAGGGATTGGGGAAGGGACTGCGTATGTTCTTCAGGGCAGGACAACCTGTGCGGACACCGGTTTGACAGGCAATTTGGGGAATTGCCGTTAGGATATGACCATAAATATGTGTATTCCCATTTCGGGTATAACCTTAAAGTAACAGATATGCAGGCCGCCGTGGGCTGTGCGCAGTTAAAGAAAATCCCTTTGTTTATTGAAAAAAGGAGGCATAATTTTGCCCGGCTGCATGATAAGCTGCAGGCGGTCCGGGACAGGCTGGTTTTACCGGAAGCCTGCCCCAACAGCAATCCCAGTTGGTTTGGATTCATGATGACCTGCCGAGAGGGCGTGGATAAAAACAAAGTGGTTTCTTATATTGAAGCAAAGGGAGTGCAGACCCGGATGCTGTTCGCGGGTAACCTTACCAAACAGCCGTGTTTTGACGAGATGAGGAAAACGGGAACGGGGTACCGGGTTGCGGGAAGTTTGGACGTTACGGATAAAATCATGGAAAAGACGTTCTGGGTGGGCGTTTATCCGGGCATGACCGATGAAATGGTGGATGACATGGCGGAAATCATCTCGGAAGCGGTATCCGTTTAGGAAGGCGGCGGAAAAGTGAAAATAATGGTGTTAGGCGCAGGCGGCTACCTGGGCGGGAAAATATGCGGCTGCCTGCTGGCGGAAGGGCATTCCGTCGTAAGGGCAGTGCGGCATGTCCGGGATGAAGACCGCTCCAAAAACCCCGGGACGGTCTGTTCGGATTTGGATTCCATCCGGGGAGAACTTGCGGGAAACAGGTATGACTGGATTATCAACTGCGCCGCTGTCTATGAAAAAAAGGAAACCCAGATACATGAGCTGATAGATACCAACATGGTCTTTGCCCTGCAGGTATTGGACTGCGCCGTGGAATGCGGGATCAAGAAATTCCTCACCATTGATACCGGGCTTCCAAAAAATTTTAACTTATACAGTTTTACCAAAAAGCAGTTTGCGGAATTCGGGAAGTTTTATGCCGCAAAATATGGGATTACTTTTTTCAATGTCGCATTGGAAATGTTCTACGGGGAAGACGAACCCCGGGACAGGTTTTTGGTCCGGTGCTGCCATAAAATGCTGGAAGGGGAAGAACTGCTGTTAACGCAGGGAACCCAAAAAAGGGATGTCATCTATATTGGGGATGTCTGTAATGCAATCCGGTTCCTCTTAACCGCAAACGTAACCGGATTCCAGAACATCCCCCTCGGAAGCGGCACGGCCGTTTCCATACGGGAGCTGCTGGAATATATGCATACCGTGCTGGATTCCGGCTCCAGGCTTGTTTTTGGCGCGGTCCCGTCACGGAAGGATGAACCGGACTGCGTGGCGGACATGGGACTGCTTTCCTCCATGGGATTTTGTCCGGGGCATACGTGGAAAAGCGGGATTGCGGAATTCTGCCGGAAAATGCGGGACTCCCGTGCCGGGGAGAATAAAAAGAATAAAGAAGGATAAAGGAGGGAACGGGTACCATGAAATTGGACCTTGGTTTTTTTAAGGACAGAAAAATACTTGTTACGGGGCACACGGGATTCAAGGGGGCATGGATGTGCAGGCTCCTGGCCGATGCCGGTGCACGGGTAACCGGTTATGCCCTGCAGCCCCCCGCCGGTCCCAGCCTGTTCCGTATATGCGGACTGGATTCCGCCATGCATTCCGTCACCGGCGACGTCAGGGATTTGGAGCGTCTGAAACGGGTGTTTGGGGAAACCCGGCCCGAAATTGTCATCCACATGGCTGCCCAGCCCATTGTGCGCGACTCCTACCGGAATCCGGTCTACACTTATGAGACCAATGTCATGGGAACCGTGAATGTTTTGGAGTGTGCCAGGCTGTCCCCTTCCGTAAAGTCCTTCTTAAACGTGACGACGGATAAAGTATACTTAAACAGGGAATGGGCCTGGGGATACCGGGAAAATGATGAGCTGAACGGTTATGACCCGTATTCCAACTCGAAATCCTGTTCCGAACTGGTTACGGACAGTTACCGGAAGTCGTTTTTTAAGGACAGGGACACGGCGGTTTCCACCGCCCGTGCCGGAAACGTAATCGGCGGGGGGGATTTCGCCAGGGACAGGATTATCCCGGACTGTATCCGGGCCGCCAGGGAAAACAGGGAAATCATTGTGCGGAACCCTTTTTCCACCCGTCCGTATGAACATGTGCTGGAACCGGTTGCCGCCTACCTCATGATTGCCCGGGCCCAGTATATGGACAGGGAAAAATATGAGGGGAGCTATAATGTGGGGCCGGATGAAACGGACTGCCTGTCCACCGGGGATTTGGTCACCTTATTCTGCGATAAATGGAACCGTGCCACCGGAAACCATGTGGCATGGAAAAACGAACATGACGGGGGTCCCCATGAAGCCGGTTTCCTGAAACTGGACTGTTCCAAGCTGAAAAACACGTTTGCATGGAGCCCGCGCTGGAATATCGAAACCGTTATGGATAAGACGGTGGAATGGACCGTGACATATTTGGGTGGTGGAGATGTT
>CANTGP010000502.1 GCA_947653315.1 uncultured Lachnospiraceae bacterium | reverse complement strand
GGGACTGGTCGGAATGGAAGGGAAGGATTATGTGGTAAAGGATGGGGATGTGATTCTGTTTCGGTTTAACGTGTAATTGAAATATGAATTTCCGATAAAACAGAAGCCGGGATACAAGCATGTTTATAAAATAACAATAAAATAAATCCATAAAAATGATAGACACTATATATGGCATAAAGAACGGATGTTTACACCAAATGTGGGAAAAGCCCGTAAAATGCACCTTGCAGAACCTTGCAAGGTGTATTTTTTATAAAGAAATTCTAAAATTTGCTTGTCAAACGTTCCTCATTAGTATAGAATTGGATTTAAAGTGGTGAAAAGTGGTATGAAGTGGAACGAAGTGGTTTCGAAGTGGAGGGCAATGCCCAAAACGGAAACATCCGCGGAACGGATATGAGGCGGAAAAAGGTACCATTTGCCTGCACCATTTTTGGATTGGCGGGTGAGCTTTATGTTTATGGGAGAATACAACCATACCATCGATACGAAGAACCGGCTGATCATTCCCTCCAAGTTCCGTGAAGCTCTCGGAGATGAGTTCGTGGTAACGAAGGGTTTGGACGGCTGTTTGTTTGTGTACGATAACGGGGCATGGGCTGAATTCGAAGAAAAACTGAAAAACCTGCCGCTTACGAATAAGGAAGCGAGAACCTTTGTCCGTTTCTTTTTGGCGGGCGCCGCCAGCGTGGAAGTGGACAAACAGGGTAGGATACTGGTGCCGTCGGTTCTGAAGGAATTTGCGGGAATCAATAAGGACGTGGTTTTGGTGGGCGTAGCGAGCCGGATAGAGATTTGGAGCGGGGAACGCTGGGCGGAAGCATCCGCATGTGGGGATATGGAAGACATTGCCGAACACATGGCGGAACTGGGACTCGGAATCTAAATATTACCGGAAGGACAGGCGGGAATGATATGGAAGAAAAAGATGTGAGGGAAGCAAAAGAACCGGGGTTCCGGCATACTTCCGTTTTGCTGCGGGAAACGCTGGAACAATTGTCGGTGAAGGCGGACGGGACTTACATGGACGGGACACTGGGCGGCGGCGGGCATTCTTTTGAAATCGCCGGACGTTTGGGGAGCGGCGGACGGCTCATCGGTTTTGACCAGGATGACGCGGCGGTGGAAGCCGCAGGGAAACGGCTGGAACCCTTTAAGGACAAAGTTACGGTGATACGCGCAAATTACGGGAACGCGGTGGAAATACTGAAAGAAATGGGTATCGGGGGTGTGGACGGGATTCTGTTGGATCTTGGCGTTTCCTCTTACCAGTTGGATACTTTGGAACGGGGATTTTCCTATAAATACGATACGGCACTGGATATGCGGATGGACAGACGGCAGGCGCTTAGCGCAAGGGATATTGTCAACGGGTATTCCGAAACGGAACTCTACCGCATCATCAGGGATTACGGGGAAGACAAATTCGCGAAAAACATCGCAAAACATATTGTTATGGCGAGGAAGGACAAGCCGGTGGAGACAACGGGCGAGTTAAATGAAATTATCAAAAGGGCAATTCCGGCAAAAATGCGGAAGACGGGGGGACATCCTTCCAAGAAAACGTTTCAGGCAATACGGATTGCATGTAACCGGGAACTGGAAGTATTACAGGATTCCCTGGATGCGCTGATTGGTTTCCTGAATCCCGGCGGAAGATTTTGTGTGATTACCTTCCATTCGCTGGAAGACCGGACCGTGAAAACGGCGTTCCGGAGAAATGAGAACCCATGCACCTGTCCGCCGGATTTTCCGGTATGCGTGTGCGGGAATAAACCGAAAGGGAGAGTGGTTACGAGAAAGCCTATCCTTCCGACGGAAGAAGAAATGGCGGAAAATAAGCGTTCCAAGAGCGCAAAGTTAAGGGTATTTGAAAAGGCATGAGGCGGCGGTATGGCAGGCGTTCCCCATGCGGCACGGTCTGACCGCACAGGGCGGCCGTGTAACAACCGGGGCACCGGAGAAAGAAAAGGTAAGTGTTATGGCGCAGTATCGGACAGCAGCAGGACAAAAGAGAGGACAGCAGACATACACGGCGGGAAGGAACGTTTATATACAAGGCAATACGGCAAGGCGTTTGGAGGAAGAAATCAACGGTCCCAGACGTAAGAAACAGCTTGGCAATGCGGCAAGGAAAAACAGGGAGAGAGCCCATCACATGAATTTGGGCTATGTGCTTTTCCTGTCGCTGGCACTGGTTGCCATGGGCGCCATCCTCACCGTATATATCGGGTTACAGTCGGACATTACATCCAGCATCAAGAACATATCGCGGTTGGAAAGCAGGCTGAACACCATGAAACTGGACAACGATGAGGAATACAGCAGGATTACCAGCAGTATTGATTTGGAGGAAGTAAAACGGATAGCCATTCAGGAGCTGGGCATGAGGTATGCGGAGGAGGGCCAGATTGTTACGTTTTCCGGCAAAGGCAGCGACTATATGAGACAGGTGGCGGATATCCCGGATTAACCGGCGGCCGGATAAAAGAAATGCGGACAGGGGAATACGGACAGAAAAATAAAGACGGAAGAAATAAAGA
>CANTGP010000501.1 GCA_947653315.1 uncultured Lachnospiraceae bacterium | reverse complement strand
CCCGTTAATCTGTGCCCACCCGGTCAGTCCGGGACGCACCTGATGCTTGATCATGTAACGGGGAATTTCTTCCTTAAACTTTTCCACAAACAAAGGCCGTTCCGGTCTCGGCCCCACAAGACTCATCTCCCCCACCAGTATGTTAAACAATTGGGGAAGTTCGTCCAGGCTGGTCTTCCGCAGGACTTTCCCCACTGCGGTAACCCTTGGGTCATCCTTCACCGTCCATGCCTTTTGCTCCTGCGACGGTTTCTGCAGCTCCATGGTGCGGAATTTATACATCTGGAACGGTTTGTTATGCAGCCCGACCCGCTCCTGACGGAAAATGACCGGTCCGGGACTGGTGCATTTTACCAAAACAGCCGAAAGAAGCATCACCGGTGATGCCACAATCAGCCCGCAAAGGGAACCCACGATATCCACCGCCCGTTTCGCCACCCAGTTTAAAGTATTCGTAAGCGGTACATAACGGATATTGATGACCGGCAGCCCCATCAGGTCTTCCGTATACGGACGGCTCGGCACCAAACTGTTATAATCCGGTATAAATTTCGTATGGACGCCGGATTTCTCGCACAAATCCACGATATGCTCCAGCCGGTTATAATCTTCCAGCGCCAGCGTAACCGCAATCTCGTCCAATTTATTTTCCGGGAGGATGTAAAACAGGTTTTCAATCCTCCCCAGCACTTTCACACCCTTATACATCGTTCCGCTGGGCACCCTGTCGTCCAATATGCCCCTCACCACGTATCCCCATTGGGGATTGGCGTTAATCCGCGTAATGTATTCCTCCGCCGCGCGGGAATAGCCGACCAACAGGACATACTTAAGATTATACCCATTTTTACGGAAATATTGCAGGACATTCCGAATCAATGTCTTGGAGAGGGATGCCATGATAATATTAATCACGTAAAACATGCCCACCAGCATACGGGAGAAATTTTCTATTTTCAATGCAAACAGGACAACCATAAACAGCATGATACCTGCCGTATTCACCGTAATAATACTGGCAATCTCATGTTTCCTGCGGGTTGTCCGCTTCGGCGTGTACATATTAAAAGAATAATAAAGCAGTATATAACCCGGAACGATATAATAAAGCGCACTGAAATAAATTTCCGTGGACAGCGCGGTAACGCCCGGCTCCGTATCCGCAAACGGGGTTTCAAACTTTATCAGCCATGCCAGCAAATAGGAAAGCGCAATGACAGCCGCATCCACCAGCAGGTGTAATCGATTGAACAGCTTTTGGTTGTCTTTAATCATAATTTCACCAGTTTTCCTATACTGTCTTGTATTTTACAATATTATGCGGAAAAGTACAACTTAAATTTCTATAATCAACACGCTTCGCCGTACATATGCGCCGCAACCGTTATCCCGTTATCCTGCGTATGGTGTTTTGCCAAAGTTCCAACTGTATTTTTACATAATTCCAAAAGCATTCCTGCCGGTAACGTACTTTCTGCCGTTTTCCTTCTTCGGACAGGGAAAGCCGGAAACCTTCCAAAAGTCCCTCCGCATATGCTTTCCCCAACCCTTTTTTCAGGAAAAAAAGGGCTTTTATGCCTATCCCTGCCGCCAAAAAGGGAAGGTTTAAGAGGATTTGCAGGGACGGCATATTTTTATAAATCAGGTAGATACTGTTGCGGGAAGAAAGCCGGACCTTAAAATCGTTATACCGGGAACCGCTGACAGCGCTTCCGGCATGGTAGGCGAGGGCATCCGGCGCATAATAATTCCGGTAACCGGAAATCCTGGCACGGTATCCCACGTCAATATCTTCCAAATAGGCAAAATGGTTTTCATCAAAATAGCCGATGGTTTCAAACACACATTTCCGGTACACCGCTGCACAGGCACAGGATGCGAAAATTTCCGCATCCTTACGGTACGCCGTGCGCTTTTTCCCTTTTCCCAGTGCAAACGCCCATCCAAGGGAACAGTACAAATCCCCCGCATCATCGATGGTTTCCGGCTGGCGCAGGGACAATACTTTCGCACTGACGGAAAACGCGTTTTTTCTCCGCCTGATTGCATGGTACAGATTTTTCACGAAATCACGGTCCACTTCCGTATCGTTGTTCAGCAAAATCACGTACCTGGTTTTTGCCAAACGGATGCCGGTATTGACTGCCGAAGGAAACCCCCTGTTTTCCCGGAACCTTACCAGACGGCAGGAAGGATATTTCCCGCGCTTAGAGGTCAGTTTCGCCAACAATTCGGCGCTTCCGTCCCCGGAGCCGTTGTCCACTACAATTACTTCCGGAATCATGCTTCCCGCATACAGGGAATCCAAACATGCCCCGATGTAGGTTATGCCTTCATAATTGGGTATAACTACCGTGACTTCCGGCTTCATTCCGGCGCTTTTTCCCGTGCGCGTCTTCCGGCAGGCGCCATGGGTTTTCCGGCCGTCCGTTTTCCCATAATCCGAAACCGCGCCCGGTCCCTGCCATTTCCGTTTCCGGCGTTCTTTATTCCATTGATTGTTCTTCTGTATCCTGCATTGATTCATCCATTGCTTCCTTTTTCCCATGTTTTCC
>CANTGP010000500.1 GCA_947653315.1 uncultured Lachnospiraceae bacterium | reverse complement strand
GTACGATCTCATGACGTTCGTGTTCGGGGCGCTAATGTTCACCTTTGCCCTGATTCTTTCTTTCCTGCTGACCATGCTGGAAGGAGCAAGGCGGCATACGGTGCGTATGGAAGCGGAATGCATAACGGACATCGGCATGAACAGTGTATTGGCGGAATTCCACAGGGAACTGCTGGAGCAGTATGACCTGTTATTCGTGGATATGTCCTATGGAACATCCCGTGCTTCCGTCACAAATTCCTCGGAACATCTCAGACGCTATCTCCAGGCGAACTGCCGGCCGTCTCCCGGGGATACGGGACTGTTTTCCGCAAGGGACTGGCTGGCGCTTGCGGTGGACAGGGCGGTCATATCCGAATACTCCCTGGCATCCGACGACGGCGGAAATGTCATGAAGCGTCAGGCATTGGAATATATGAAAGGCGCGTCCGTGGAAGGAATTGTGGCGGATTTGCTGTTCCGGGTAAATGAAGTGGAGAGCCTTGGGCTGGATACCAGGGATATTGCGGCGGAGAGGGAAAGCGTGCAGGCGCAGATTGACGGTGTGGAACTGCCGAAGGAAACGGACGAAGAAGGGAAAGAATACGAAATTGCTTTGGACAATCCTGCGGACGGGGTCAACGCCTCAAGAAACAGCTTTACGCTGGGCATGGTTTTAGGGCGCGGTTACCGGGTTTCGGGAGCCGCCGTCCGGTTGGAACAATACCTGTCCCATAGGGAAAAAAGGTGCGGAACCGGTATTCCTGCCGGTTCCCTCCAACCGGAAGGGCTGGCGGAAGATTTACTCTTTGACTGCTATTTGTTTGAAAAGTGTGGGCATTACGGACAGGAAATGGATAAGTCCGTACTGAAATACCAAATCGAATACCTTCTTGCGGGAAAAGGTTCGGATGCGGAAAATTTGGAGAAAGTAGTGAAACGTCTTTTGCTTTGGCGGGAAGTTGCCAATGTAATCTATCTTTTTTCGGATTCCGCAAAATGCGCGGAAGCGGAAATTTTGGCGCTTACCCTTACGGCGATACTTTTGGTGCCGGAGTTGGCGCAGCCGGTAAAATACTCCATTTTGTTTGCATGGGCTTATGTGGAAAGCCTTGCGGATGTGAGGGCTTTGTTAAACGGCGGGAAAGTTCCTTTAATGAAAGCCGGAGGTGAGTGGAAGACAAGCATCCAAAGCCTGATTGGTTTCACGGGCGGCGCAGGGGAAGGAGAGACGGGGGGAAGGGGGTTAACCTATGGGGATTATTTAAGAATCATGCTTTGCATGGAAGACGGCACGAGGAAAAACTTGCGTGCCATGGACCTGATGGAAATGGATATCCGCAGAACACCCGGCAATGCTTATTTCTGCATGGATGCGTGTTTTGACGGCTATACGGCGGATGTCTCCATATCCAGCGCTTACGGCTATTCTTATGAAGCGCGTTGGCATTACGGTTATGACAAATAAAAGAATTCGGATGGGAAGGGAGAAAAAGAACGATGTCCTCTTTTTGGAAACCTGTTTGTAACTATCAACATATCAAAAAAACATTTGTTTCTCCGGGCAAAAATCTATTATTATACTTATGCAAGACTCTCTTACTTAAGTTATCTCTTAAGAAGTTATCTTTTAAGTCCAAAAAGAGGATGTCGTTCTTTTCCTCGCTTCCCGTCGCGGAATCCGCGCCAAAGGGGAGGAAATTAAAGGCAGGAATGGCAGTGGAAGCCTCTCTTGGCCTGCCGCTGTTCCTCTTTTTCCTCCTGAATATCCTAACCGCTTTTGATATGCTCAGGCTTCACGGGAACCTGACTGCCGCCATGCACCAGACCGGAAACCAAATGGCTTTTTACGGATACGCTTACCGCGCCGCTGCGGGCGGGGAAGCCGTGTTTACGGAAGAAATGGATTCCCTGGTGATGTCCGAAGGCTATGCAAGGGGCAGGGTGGTAAAGATTCTCGGAAAAGAATATTTGGACCATAGCTGTCTGGCTGCAGGGACTTCCGGTCTGCACTTCCTGAAATCATCGGTCATGGAAACAAATGATGTAATAGAACTGGTGGCGTCTTATCGCGTAAAACCGTTTGTAAAAATGATGGGATTCCCTGATTTTCCCATGGAAAACCGGTATTACGGCAGGGCATGGACCGGATATGACGTGACAGGCGGGCAGGATGGTGCGGCGGATAGCGACCCGGTGGTATATGTGGCAAAAAACGGTTCCGTATACCATACGGCACGGAACTGTACTTACTTAAATCCTTCCGTGGAGGCGGTTCCGGCAGGAACGACGGCAGGATTGCGCAACGAAAGCGGAGGGAAATATTATCCGTGTGAAAGATGCAGGATAAGCAAATACCAGGCGCTCGTGTACCTTACCGCACAAGGGGACAGGATACATGGTTCCCTGCAGTGTTCCGGCTTAAAAAGGACCATTTATGCGATACGCCTTTCGGAAGCCGGAGGAAAGGGGATGTGTTCCAAGTGCGGCGGTTAAAAGCGGCATTCCAAACGGAGGGCAGGATACCCAAAAGGGTGCCGTACAGGAAAAAGGCAGAAAAGGAAAAGGCAGAAAAGGAAAAGG
>CANTGP010000499.1 GCA_947653315.1 uncultured Lachnospiraceae bacterium | reverse complement strand
TGGCATGGGAGCAGATGACGGAAATTTACCTTTGGATTATGCTGGCGGTATACCCTTTATTTATGGGGAAGGGATATGAGGAGCTTGTTTATAAAAAGTGGATACTTTTTTTATATGCATCCCTTGCGTTTGTTTTGGTAAGTTTGGTATGCGGGACGGCAATCTTTTTCCGGAACGGGAAATTTGCCCGAAAACAGGAGAAGACGGGGAAGCAGACGGAAAAAGGAAAGAATGCCGGGGGTAACGGGGAATTTGGAAGCGGCACGGGAAGGTGGATGGCAACGGACTGGTTTGCCGCGGTTTACCTGATTGCCGTTTTGGTTTCCTATGTGGGCGCCATAGACCGCAAGGCGGCATTTTGGGGCGTGGATACGTGGTATATGGGGCTGGTGTCGCAGGTCTTGTTTATCGGAATCTATTTCGGAATTTCCAGGGGATATACCGGATTGAAGTACCTGCGGGTACTGGCGGCATCCGTATGGGGGATTGTGGGCGGTATTGTGGTATTGCAGCGCTTCGGATTGGACGTGGCGCATTTGTACCGGGATTTCGGGGAAGATGTGAAACTGGATTTTGTGACTACGCTTGGACAGGTGACATGGTCATCCAGTTATCTCAGCATTTTACTGGCGGCGGGAATGGGAATTTATTTCCTCACGGAAAAGAAACGGTGGAAAATTTTTTGGGGATGCTGTTTGGGACTGGGATTTGCGGTGGAGATGCTTTTAAACAGTGACAGCGGCGTCATTGCGGTGTTTGCTGCGTTTATGGTAATGCTTTGGCTGGCAGTGGGAAACGGGAAGCGTCTGCTTGCCCTGACGGAGACCGTGATGGCTGCGCTGTCGGCGGCTGCCGTGGTGGGAATCCTGGAACGTATCTTCGGGGAACGGATGGTGCCGATTGATGCGGTATATTTGAAAGCCGCCCAAAGCGGCGCGGTGTACGTGCTTTTGGCTGCGGCTGTGGTTTTTTACCTGTCAGTAAGGAAAGTTTGCATACAGAAGGACGGCATCCCGCGGAAAACTGCGGGAAAAAAGGCGGTTAAAATAATCCGGGGAATTTACGTGGCGTGTGTCTGCCTTGGAATCGTACTGGTGGCGGTTTTGTTTTACCTGCATGGGAAAGGATATTTCAGCGGGTCGCCCACAGAAAATTATTTCCGGTTTACCATATGGTGGGGAAACAGCAGGGGATTTATATGGCGTACCGGGGCGGCGGTATTTGCGGATTTTAATGTATGGCGGAAACTGTTCGGCTGCGGACCGGACTGTTTTACCCCGTATGCCTATCAGTTGATGGGGGATGCCATTAACGGGTTTTGGCACAACCAGCTTGTGCCGAACGTACACAATGAGTGGTTTAACGGATTAATCAATTATGGAATTGTGGGCGGCGCTGCTTATTTGGGAATATTCGTGTCGGCGGCGTATGGGTTGATGAAAACGGCATGGGAGAAAGAAAGCGCGGCGGTATTCGGAATCGGGCTGGCCGCCGCGGCATACATAGCACATAATGTACTTTGCTACCAGCAGGTGATTGGGACACCGCTGATGTTTCTTCTGCTGGGGATCGGGGTGGCGAAAGTCAGGAAGGAATCGTGGGAATGACCTATACTAGTTCTTTGTTTTTAAAATAGGTTTCTTTGATTAGCTCCTGTACATGCGCCCCTACGAATTTGCGCTCCGCTTTTGGTATGTCTTTAATGTATATCGGTTTACAGTACTCCAAAACCACATGTGCTTTGCGGATTTTCGGAAGATGGTCTTCAAAAATACCGGCTGAGTTGTTCAGGCACATAGGGACAATGGGGCATCCCGATTTTTCCGCAATTTTGAAACTCCCTTCATGGAACGGGAGGAAGGTGTCAGGGACTTTGTTTCTGGTTCCTTCGGGGAAAATGCAGATGGAAATACCGGATTTTATTTTGTCAATCGCTTCGAGGATAGTTTTCATTCCCTCCTTGATGTCGTTGCGGTTTAAAAACAGGCAGTGGAGGTTTTTCATCCAGTTTACCAAAAGCGGATAACGCAGCATCTCCTTTTTGGCGATGTAACCGGTAGGTCTTGGAACCCTCGTGTAAGTTAAAAGGATGTCGAAATAGCTCCGGTGGTTTCCGACATACAGCACAGGGGTATCCTTCGGGACGTTTTCCTCGCCGATGACGGTCAGGGAAACGCCGGAAAACCACAGGCAGACGCGGAATGCCCAGTTGACGATGGCGAGGGAACTCCTGTTTTTGATATCCATATTGAATTTTCCGATGATCCATTCCGTAATTAAGAGCGGAATGCTGAATACGAGAAACAGTATGACAAAAGTTGCAACACAAAGAAAACGAATCATTTTTTCGGTATCCTTTCCGGGGCGGACGGAACGGGTTAAGACCGGTACGCCGCCTATATTTGGTATAAATACCATTATATAAAAATTTATCATGGATTGCCACTATAATTTTATTCAAATAAATGGAAATGGTATAATTGTATGGTTTGGTCTGTATTGTTGTGTTTGTGGGTAAGGGGGGAGGACGCAGAAGAAAAGAGCGGAATCCCCTGCCCGGTTTGTCCCTGCCGCCC
>CANTGP010000498.1 GCA_947653315.1 uncultured Lachnospiraceae bacterium | reverse complement strand
AATAAGATCCGCCTGGCGGACTATATTGCGGAACACAACGGGATTGAGGTAGATCCCAGGTCCATTTTTGACGTACAGGTAAAGAGGCTCCATGAGTATAAGAGACAGCTTTTGAATATTCTCCATATTATGCACCTTTACAATGAACTGAAAGAGCATCCGGACATGAAGTTTTATCCGAGAACCTTTATTTTCGGTGCGAAAGCGGCGGCAGGTTACCGGAATGCGAAGCTGACCATTAAATTAATCAATGCGGTAGGCGATGTGATCAACAACGATCCGTCCATCGGCGGCAGGATTAAAGTGGTGTTTATCGAGGATTACAGGGTATCCAACGCGGAAATGATTTTTGCCGCGGCGGATGTATCCGAGCAGATTTCCACTGCCAGCAAGGAAGCATCGGGAACCGGCAACATGAAGTTTATGTTAAACGGCGCGTTGACGCTTGGCACCATGGACGGTGCGAATGTGGAAATCGTGGAGGAAGTGGGTAAAGAACATGCGTTTATTTTCGGCCTGAGTTCGGATGAAGTCATCCGCTATGAGAATTTCGGCGGTTATGACCCGATGGAAGTGTTTAACAACGATGCGAATATCCGTAAGGTATTGATGCAGTTGATCAACGGGACTTATTCCAGGAACGATCCGGATCTGTTCCGCCCGCTTTATAATTCGCTGTTGAATACCCAGTCCACGGCGAAGGCGGACACTTACTTCATTTTGAAGGATTTTGAGGCTTATGCGGAAGCGCAGAGGAAAGTGGAAGCGGCTTACAGGGATGAAAAGAATTGGGCAAAGAGCGCCATTTTGAATATCGCATGTTCCGGGAAGTTTTCTTCGGACAGGACGATTCAGGAATATGTGGACGATATTTGGCATTTGGACAAGGTGGTTTTACCGCCCAAACAGAGCGAAGGGAAAGCGGCGTCGACGGTATCGGCGGTGCTTAAGAAATAGGGAAAAAGATTTGGCGCCGGAAATGGCGCCAAATCTTTTTTTGGAATAAATTTTTTTTTTACTGAATTTTCTTTTCTGCTAAAAAATGGTATATTTATAGTAAACAACGGAAATCCTAAAGGAAAGGAGTGGTCATATGTTAAAAAACAGGATGATAACGGATAAACCGGCGGATGCGGAAGTGAAGGAGCGGTTGTCTGCGGCAAGAAGCAGGCTGGCAAAGCAGCAGATGCAGCTTAAGGAACATAAACTGCCGGTACTGGTACTTATGGAAGGTTGGGGAACTGCAGGAAAGGGCAGTACCATCGGCCAGGTCATACGGAATATCGACCCACGTTTCTTTAAGGTGGTTTCCCTGGAAAAAGCGACGGAAGATGAAATCAGGAAGCCTTTCCTGAGCCGTTATTTTACGAAAATTCCCGAAGCGGGAAAGTTCGTGTTCCTGGATTCGGGTTGGATGGAAGAAATTACGAAGCTCTGCCTTCAGGATAAGCTGGGGGGAAAAGAATATGAAATGAAAATTGACAGTATCCGGCGGTTTGAACGCCAATTGACGGACAACGGGTATTTGGTTATGAAATTTTTCTTCCACATCGGGGAGAAGGAGCAGAAAAAACGCATTGATGCGCTGCTTGCGGATATTGATACGCAGTGGCGGGTCAGTGAAAGCGATAAGTGGCAGAACAAGCATTACGGGAAATGCCTGGAGGTATTTGACCGGTATTTGGAAACCACCAATTCCCCTTCCGCGCCGTGGTATATCGTGGATGCGAAATCGAGGAAATGGGCGGAGCTCCAGGTGATGGAAACATTGACGGAAGGCATTGATATTGCGTTGCAGAACAGTTCGCTTGCCGTGCCGCTTTTGCAGAATGTTTTTCCGTTGGTGAAGATGCCGAAGCTGGAAGACATTCCGTTGGACGTGATGATTGCGGAGGACGAATATAAGGAAGAACTGGACCGGCTGCAGGAGCATTTGCGGGAACTCCATAACCGGCTCTACCGGAAACAGGTGCCGGTGGTGATTGCTTATGAAGGCTGGGACGCGGCCGGCAAGGGGGGAAACATTAAGCGGGTGACGGAAGCGCTGGACCCCAGGGGATTTGAGGTGCATCCCATTGCAAGCCCGGAACCCCATGAAAAGGCAAGGCATTATCTGTGGCGGTTTTGGACCAGGCTGCCGAAGACGGGGCATATCGCTGTTTTTGACCGGAGCTGGTACGGAAGGGTGATGGTGGAGCGCTTAGAGGGTTTTTGCAGCGAAAACGACTGGAAGCGCGCCTATAATGAAATTAACGAATTTGAAAAGGAGCTTTCCGACTGGGGCGCCGTAATCATCAAGTTTTGGGTACAGATTGACAAGGATACCCAGTTGCAGCGTTTTGAACTGCGGAAGCGGACACCGGAGAAACAGTGGAAGATTACCGATGAGGACTGGCGCAACAGGGAGAAATGGGATGCTTATGAGGTGGCGGTTAACGAGATGATACAGAAAACGAGTACCGCTTATGCCCCATGGCATATTTTGGAGTCCGTGGATAAAAAGTACGCCCGTATCAAAGCATTGAAAATAATTATAGAGGAAATAGAGAAAGCCCTTTGACGGAAGGGAAAACGTTACAAAAG
>CANTGP010000497.1 GCA_947653315.1 uncultured Lachnospiraceae bacterium | reverse complement strand
AGGAAAATGATATGGAGACAGGATGGTTTATTGCCATGATATGCATGACAGGATTAACGGCAGCGGACATAAAAGAAAAGAAGATTTCCGTTATTCATGTCCTGCTGTTTGGGCTCATGGCATGTATCTACCGGATTGTGGCAGGAGGTGAATGGAAGTCCGTCCTTTATGCTTCCATACCGGGTGTCTTTCTTTTGATGGTCAGTCTATGCACAAAAGAAAGCATTGGCTATGGGGATGGCTGGACCGTTTTGGCAATGGGACTGTTGGTAGGGGCGGAAATATGTTTTGCCGCGGTAGGCATCGGCCTGCTTCTTTCGGCATTTGCATCGTTGGTACTGCTCATACTGCATAAAGTAAACGGGAAAAGCAGGCTGCCGTTCCTGCCGTTTCTCACGATGGGATTGGGGGGATGGTTTCTTGTACAAAAAGGTTTGTAAGAAAACGGGGGGATATTTTACGGTGGAAGCCTCCATGGTTATGCCGGTGGTGATTCTGCTGACCGGAATGGTTTTTTACCTGACTTTTTACCTGTACAACCGGTGCGTGGCGGCACAGGATACCTATCTGCTGGCATTCCGCGGCAGTTTATGCTGCGGAAAAGATAACGGTACGGTGGAACGCTATTTAGCGGAGGAAAGCAGGAAACAGTATGGGGAAAAATATATTGCCACCGTACATTGGAACAGCAAAACGGAGGTAACCGGAAAAATCGTGACAGTAGCGGCAAAGGGAAATCTGGCTCCCACCGGATGGACTTTTGGGGCCAAGTGGCAGGCGCAGAGAATATGCCCCACCGACTGCATAAGGAAAGTACGGCTTGCTGTCAGGGTGAAAGAAGGTATAACTGCCGGAATACAGGGCGGGAAAATAGAAAGCGGAAAGAATGAAAATGGGGAAAGAAAAACGGAATAAAGGAAAATGAAATAAAAGAAGATCAAAGAAAGAAAATCGTAATAAAGAAAGGAAATCGAAATAAAGGAAATCGAAACAAAGGAAAACAGAATAAAGGAAAACGGAATAGAGGAAAAGGAGGGAATCGAATAAGGAATGGGCATGGAGCACGTAAAATACTATAAAGACTTAAACCATAATTATCTGATTATCAAAGAGGAAGCGGAAGAAGGACGGAACGGGTACCAGCATAAGATGATAACCGCAAACCGGATGACACGCCTTCTTGCCTGCAAAATCCGGCATGTAAACCAAGAGCGCCATTTTTATTATGAAATAAGCTCCAAACAAAGCCTAACCGGCCTGTTTGACAAAAGGAACATGGACTACATACAAATCCGCCGTTTGTTTGAGTGCATAAAAGAGGCGTTAACGGAATTGGACCATTACCTGTTAAACAGCAGATGCCTCATACTCCAACCCGAATATATTTTCGCAAACCCGGAAACCGAAGAATATTTTTTCCTGTACTATCCGCAGGATACGGAAGAAGGGAGGGGAGAAAAAGGGGAAATGCAGGAAATGCAGATGTGTCTGGTGGAGTTTCTCGTGGAAAAAGTGGAACCGGAGCAGGAGGAAGCGGTTAATGCGGTATACAAAATGTATGAACTGGTACAGGATCACGGATTCATCCTTGGGGAAATCTTAGGACTGTTCCGGGAAAAAGTACCGGAAATAAAAGAAAAAGTGGAAGAAATCATATACAGGGAAGAAGAACGGGAGGAAATTCCATGGAATACCGCAGATGTCATGACAGAACATGAAAATGGAAAGGAAAACGGCATGGATGACCAAAAGCACCTAATAACGGCAGGAATACTGGCATTTGTATGCATGGCGGCGGCAGCAGGCGTTTTCATGCTCCGTTATTTCTTTTTACTTTCTACGGAGGAAACCATACTTTCCATGGCAGGAAGCGCGGTGCTGATCATAGTATCTGCCATGCTGTTTCTGTATGTGGCTTTTAATTTTTACGGAAGAAAGCGGCAGGAACAACAGGGAAGACATATCATGCAAGGGCTGCATGAAAAAGATAACATCTCCCGGTATGCACAAAGCGATACTTATAACCGCGCATACGCGGATACCGCTTCCGAGAAAGAAGAATATTCCCCATATCAAGGTGAAGAAGGGAGGAGAGAGGATGAAGAATATGGCAATACCGTTTTTTTGGAATCGGCGGTATGCAAAACAGAGCATAAGCTGTACGGTACCAATAAAGGAAATAAGTACCATATTGATTTGGAAAGGCTTCCCTGTACAGTGGGAAAAATGGCAGGCAGTGTGGATGTGGTAATTAAGGACAATACGGTCAGCAGAATTCATGCCCGGTTTACCAAACAGGAAGAAGGCATCTGCGTGACGGATATGAATTCCACAAACGGCACGTTTAAGAACGGACTGCGTTTGGAACCCAACGAAACCGTAGTGGTGGAGCGGGGGGATGAACTGCGGTTTGGGAGGATGACATTTTGCTACCGGTAGGGACGGAATGGGAAGGGGGACGCGCGGAGAGGAGTTTTCTGCCGGGCGCCGCTGCGGGTATGCCTGCCCCGGTTTTCCGCGCACTTATTTCGCCGGGTTTTTCTAAGCAGAATGGCATAGGTTCTCACAGGCTGCGGGCGTCCTCA
>CANTGP010000496.1 GCA_947653315.1 uncultured Lachnospiraceae bacterium | reverse complement strand
GACGGCGGACCGGTGGCGGTTCCTTCACAGGATATGGTGCTGGGGATTTATTACCTGACCCAGGAAAGACCGGGGGCGAAAGGGGAAGGAAAGTTCTATAAGAACGTAAACGAAGCCATCCTTGCCTATGAAAACGGATTCTGCACGCTCCATTCCAGGATTACGGTGCGCATCCAAAAGAAAAACGAAAACGGCGAAACCGTCAGCGGCAATGTGGAATCCACGCTGGGACGTTTCCTGTTTAATGAAATACTGCCGCAGGATTTGGGCTTTATCGACAGGAATAATCCGGAAAACTTCTTAAAACTGGAAGTGGATTTCCATGTGGGCAAGAAGCAGTTGAAACAGATTTTGGAGAGGGTCATCAATACCCACGGCGCTTCCAAGACGGCGGAAGTGCTTGATTTGATTAAGTCCACGGGATATAAGTATTCCACCAGGGCTGCGATGACGGTATCCATTTCCGATATGACGGTGCCGGCAAAGAAGCAGGAAATGCTGGATGCCGCACAGGCAACGGTGGACCGGATTTCCCAGAATTTCAGGCGCGGGCTGATTACCGAGGAAGAACGGTACCGTGCGGTAGTGGAGACATGGAATGAGACGGATAAGGAGCTGACGGATGTCCTTCTGTCCGGTTTGGATAAATACAACAATATTTTCATGATGGCGGATTCCGGCGCCCGTGGTTCCAACCAGCAGATTAAGCAGTTGGCAGGAATGCGCGGACTGATGGCGGATACGACGGGACGGACCATCGAACTTCCAATCAAGTCCAATTTCCGTGAAGGGCTGGATGTTTTGGAATATTTCATGTCCGCGCACGGCGCCCGGAAGGGTTTGTCCGATACCGCGCTGCGTACCGCGGACTCCGGGTACCTGACCAGGCGTATGGTTGACGTTTCCCAGGAGTTGATTATCCGTGAGGTGGATTGCTGCGAAGGCAAGGACGAAATCCCCGGCATGGTGGTAAAAGCGTTCATGGACGGCAAGGAAACCATCGAAGGATTGAAGGACAGGATTAACGGAAGGTATTCCTGTGAGGATATTAAGGATAAGGACGGTAACCTCATCGTTAAGAGGAACCACATGATTACCCCCAGCCGCGCGGCAAGGATTTTAAGCGTGGGTGTCAATGAAAAAGGGGAACCGATTGAGGAAGTGAAAATCCGTACCATCCTAGGCTGCCGTTCCCATAACGGTATCTGTGCAAAGTGCTACGGCGCAAACATGGCGACAGGCGAAGCCGTACAGGTTGGCGAAGCGGTGGGAATCATTGCGGCGCAGTCCATCGGTGAGCCGGGCACCCAGCTTACCATGCGTACGTTCCACACGGGCGGCGTGGCAGGCGACGATATTACACAGGGTCTTCCCCGTGTCGAGGAGCTTTTCGAGGCGAGGAAGCCGAAGGGACTTGCAATTATTGCGGAGTTCGGCGGCATTGCCACCATTAAGGATACGAAGAAAAAACGTGAAATTGTCATTACGAACGAGGAAAACGGGGAGTCCAAGACCTACCTGATTCCTTACGGTTCCAGGATAAAAGTGCTGGACGGTGCGGTACTGGAAGCCGGCGACGAGCTGACGGAGGGTAGCGTGAATCCCCATGACCTGTTAAAAATCAAGGGTGTCCGTGCCGTACAGGATTATATGCTGCGTGAGGTACAGAGAGTGTACCGTTTACAGGGTGTGGATATCAGCGACAAGCATATTGAGGTCATCGTGCGCCAGATGCTTAAGAAGGTGCGCATCGAAAACAACGGGGACGCGGAATTTTTACCGGGAACGCTGGTGGATATTTTGGAATATGAGGAAATGAACGAAAGGCTGGTGGCGGAAGGCAAGGAACCTGCGGACGGAAAACAGGTTATGCTCGGTATCACAAAGGCGGCGCTTGCGACCAACTCGTTCCTTTCGGCGGCATCTTTCCAGGAAACCACGAAGGTCCTGACGGAAGCGGCAATCAAAGGCAAGGTGGATCCGTTAATCGGCCTGAAGGAAAATGTCATCATCGGTAAGCTGATTCCTGCCGGAACCGGTATGAAGCGCTACCGCAGTACGATGCTGGATACGGACAATAACCTGATGGGAACGGTTTCTTTTGACGAGGACGATTATTTGGATGAGGAAATCGACTTTGGGGAGGAACCGGACGACGGCGATGATATGGACGATTTTGACGATATGGATGAATTAGGGGAAATGGATGATTCCGAAACGGAGGATTCCATGGAAGATGCAGAAGACGAATTTGCGGAAGCGGCGGTGGCTGCGGACGTAGAGGAATAAAATGTGGTTTAGGGCGGCTTTCGGGCCGCCTTAAATTTTTCCGGGTACCTAATTTCCGTAATCCATAATCAATAATTTTCATAATAACAATAATATTTAAAAAAAATGATTGACAACTTTTTTTCCAGCATTTATACTAATAAAGCGTGCATGCCGGTGCATGGTCTTTTTTGTGCATGAAAATGTACAGGGAATGTTACCTGTAGCATGTGAGAACACATTAATTTTCCAAACAGGAGGTGAAACAGAATGCCAACATTTAATCAGTTAGTAAGAAAAGGACGGGCGGGAATATGTGT
>CANTGP010000495.1 GCA_947653315.1 uncultured Lachnospiraceae bacterium | reverse complement strand
GGGAAGGTTTTTCTCCCCTACTCGCCGCGCGCCCCGTGCGCCGCCTTGGCGGCATCTTCCTTTGCACGGGGCTGTGCACAAAAAAGGGGCGGCAACCGCCGCCCCTGCAATTATGTTCCGCAAAGCCAATCCCAAAACATCCTGTTATTTATAATAGTCCTTATAATTCACCAGTTCATCCAAAAGTTTCGGCAGTTTCTCCGCGATATCCTCATCCTTAAACTGGCAGGTTCCTACCGCCCGGTGGCCGCCGCCGCCGTATTTTAACATCAGGCTGCCCACGTTTACATCGGAAGTCCTGTTTAAAACACTGTATCCGACTGCCACGGAGCACCCAAGCCCGCCTTTCCCGCTGACAATCCATGCCGAAATGTTCTGCTCCGGATACATGCTGTATATCATAAAACGGTTGCCGGAATATATCGGGTCCACGTTGCGCAGATCGGAAATAATGACATCCTTCTCCACTCTCGTATTTGCCGTCACCATCTCCTTAAACTTCTCCGCCTGCTCAAAATAAACGTCAATTCTTTCTTTGACGTCCGGCATGGCAAGAATCTCATCCGTAGTCATGGTGCGGCAGGCATCAATTAATTTCTCCATTAACTGATAATTTGAAATCGTGAAATTCCTCCACCTTCCGAGTCCTGTCCTGGGATCCATCAGGAAACCGACCAAAATCCAACCGGTGGGATTCTGCACCTCATCCACGGTCAGATTACCGGAATCTACCTTATCCACTGCTATCATCATATCGTCAAACTGGGGAAAACGCTCCTTTCCCCCATAATAGTCATAAATAATACGTGCACAGGAAGGAGCAACACGGCTTTCCCCTTTATACTTCCCTGCCAGCTCGTTTCTTTCGAATTCACTGGAATGATGGTCAAACCAAAGACCGCACCCCTCCACAAAAGGCACATTGGCAAGACAGTCGTCCTCCGTGATCTCCACCAGTCCGTCCTGTAAATCCTTCGGATGGGCAAACTTCCAATGGTCAATGATTCCGACCTCTTTCAGCAGCGCACCGCACGCAAGCCCGTCAAAATCAGAACGTGTCACTAATCTCATCTTCGCATCCTCTCTTTCTCCATAGCTCTACCCTCTCAAACCATTCAAATACGGTATTTTCTTACTATTAATAATGCCACATCCTGACCGCCCCGTCAACCTTTCTCTTACCGGTTTTTCAGCACCCGCATAAGTTCTTCACGCTTCCCGACCTTAAGTTTTTCAAAAATATTGGACAGGTGTTTTTTTACCGTCGTTTCGGAAATGCTTAATTCCATGGCAATTTCCTTATTACCGAGCCCTTTGCACACCTGTACCGCCACCTCCGCTTCCCTTTTGGTCAGTCCCAGTTCCCTGAAATGCCGGTAACACTCCTGCACCGTCCATTCCGTTTCCCGGCTTTCTTCCGTCACCTGCCCTGTACCGGCGCCGTCCGCCCCTCCCGCATCCGTACATCCTGTTCTTTTCTCCTCCTTAGAAATAGAATGTTTTTTCTCCGCTTCCCCAAAAGCGATCCATATGCAGATACCATAGAGCAGCGGGCGCAGACTTAGGGCAGCTTCCCTCATCCACGCCGCGGAAAGCGGACTCTCCGCCTGCCCCATGGCATAATTGCTGGAAAATAATAAGAACAGCAACATAAAAGTTTGGATATAGCTGGCATAAATGGCATTCCTGGAAAACAGGTTAAAATCCATCTCCTTCCATATTTTCCCCGGTCCCTTCCATTCCACGGAAGGCAGATACAGGACTATGCCCCCAAACAGGACCAGCAGAAGTTGGCGCAGGTCGAATAACTCCTGTGGTTTTAGACCAAATGCCAGCGCCATCACAAGCAGGTATAGCAGTACCGCCACGGTTTTCCCCACCCTTTTCATCTGCCGTTCTCCATGGATTCCCCTTCTTCTTCCCCATCCGTTCCCGCATTTTTCATATACTCAATGATTCCAACCTCCAACCGGCTTTGAATGGGAAGCAGCAACAGTTTCAGTAAATATGCATACAAAAGTACTACCAGTCCTACTCCCACATTTACCGGTATCACCGATATATCTTCCACAAAAATGAGAATATTAACCATCGCCGTCAGCATAAAAAACATACCGGCATGCTGCATGGTCTGCATAAAAACTCTTACTGCCTGTAATGCCCGCTTCCATTCTTCCAATCCTGCCGACTGCCTTTTTCCAAGCGCCAGCCGGAACGCCGCCAGAAAATCCCTGCCAAGCCCCGATGCCAAAAGCGTAGGAATCCCTACCGCAACCAATAAAATGAAACTGGGAACATCCACCAGTACGGAAAGCCCTCCCCCTGCCAGGCATTCCAAATAAAAAATGACCGCTGCGAGTACCAATACCATAAGTATATACATGTTATCCTCCTTTTCCGCACGGCTTTCTTTTTTGATATCTGCATTCTTTCCGGGTCTACGGATGCCGCGCCGACCCAAACCCGCATTCCCCGTTTCCCTTCCCCCAAAGAAAGATTGGGAAACCGCTTCAACAGTGACATTTTTAACATACGGTATTTCCACGGAAAAATCCATTCTTCCATGGTAGTATTTCGGTAGTATTTTAG
>CANTGP010000494.1 GCA_947653315.1 uncultured Lachnospiraceae bacterium | reverse complement strand
GCCACATAATCCAAGAATGCTTTTAATTCCCCGCTTACCAATCCGTTGTTTCCATGTTTCCCATTTATCTGCCTGCTTTCTTTCAAAATAAACACTGCCGGAATAACTCTATATGTTCCCAATGCTTTACTACTTATCCTTATTATACACAGCCTTCCGGCAAATTACAAGAAACGGAGAACCTGTCTCCCGGAATTTCCCGCTCTTGATCTTTTAGGATGAAATCGAGTAGGGAAGGACATCTTCCCTACTCGCGCGCCGGGCACCCGCCAGCTTTGCCGGCATCTTCCTTTGGGTGCCCGTGTGCATAGCAACCCCCATGGAAACCGCTCACTTCCATGGGGGTAAAAATCCAACTCTTATTCTCTTTTATTTCCAAAAACTTCCGTTCCCTTTCGCACTTACTTATGATACGGTTCCCCGTTCATAATGCGGTAAGCCCTGTAAATCTGTTCCGCCAGTATCACCCGCATTAACTGGTGCGGAAACGTCATGTCGGAAAAGCTGATGCCCTCGTCCGCCCGTGCCATTACGCTTTCATGCAGTCCCAGCGAACCGCCGATGATAAACTGGATATGACTTTTCCCGTAAGTTCCCAGTTTCTCCATGGAAGCGGCAAAAGAGGCGGAGTCCATCTTCCGCCCCTGTATTTCAAGGGAAACCACATGGGCATCCGCCTTCACATGTCTTAGAATCCGCTCCGCCTCTTTTTCCTTAATCCGTTCTTCCAAAACCACCCCTGCCCTGTCGGGCGTTTTCTCATCCTCTACTTCGATGATTTCAAAACGGCAGTATTTCGCCAGACGCTTGGCATATTCCGCCACGGCGTCCCTGTAAAATTTTTCCTTTACCTTCCCTACCGCAATGACCGTTATCTTCATCCGTCCCGTTCCCGTCCATCCGTATTTCCTGTGCAGCGTCTTATTTTGCCGCCGAAATCAGTCCGCTTACCCCTTGGTTCTTATTCTCCGAGGCTTTCATCCACTGGTAATTGTCGGGGTTGGTCTTATCCACAATAACCGGATACTGTCCTTTGCCGTCCTTTTCGCCCAAAGGCTGCCATGCCCCGTTTACCGCAGTTCCGCCCCACTCCCGCGTGTTACCGTCCTTGGAATAATTCGTAATATAAATTTCCCCGTGGTAAAGCCCGTTTTTAAACCCTCCGATAAAATTACGGTTATACTCCACGTTTTCCTCTAAATTTTCATCAATGAAATCATAGTGCTCCGCCCCTTCCCCATTGGGTAGGTCGTTGTCCCACATGCCCGAATAACTGTGCTGGAGGTAACGGCTGTCTTTCGCCTTGGCATTTTGGTCATATACATAAAATTTAATCCACATGCCGTTGCCGCTCCTCACGCCGTCTTTCCATTCGCCGTAATAATACTGGTTATCCGTATACATGGCAAGTCCCGTACCGTTGGGACGGTTATTTGCGTCCGTATCGCCGAAATAATAATATTTCGTCGTCCCCGAAAGTTTTTCGGAAGCCGCACGGTACCTTGGCAGGTAAGCCAAATCCTCCACCGCCTTCATGTTGCCCGCTTCCCAATATCCCTTCATTTCGGACATCTGCCTCGGCAGGTCTATCTGCACGGCGGAAAGGTTCTCCCCCGCCTCCTTCTGCCATTTTGCCGTCGTCTGCTGGTTGTCCGTGTTTGCCGCTTTCTTGGCTTCTTCCTCAATGATGGACTCCGCCGCCTGCGTCTTTTGGTTTTCCACAACTACCGCAGGCTCCCCCGGTTTGCCTTCCGCCGTTTTGTCCGGCTGTTTCCCGTTATTCTCAGCTTTGGCATCCGCACCGTCCCCGCCGTCCTGCACCGGCTCCTTTGTCCCGTCCGTTACTGCTTCCGGTGTTTCTTCTCCCTGTTTTGGCAGTTCCTGCTCCGGCAGATTCACTACATCCTGGGTCATCACGCTCTGTTCCTGCCCGTTTGCGGCATAATCAAGAATATCCGACTGCAGCTTATCGCCGGATTCCCCGCTGTCCCTTTTGTGAAGGGCATGGACAATGACGCTGATTCCGCAGACCACAAGGATTAATACCACGGCAATCCCTATGGTCATCATCTTTGCTTTCCTGTTATCGTCTCTCATCCCGTAACTCCTTTACTCCGATATATAATCCAGGCATGTCCTGCCGTAAGTCACACTGCCCACATAAGCGCCCGCCTGCACATGAGCCGGATGCTTTTGGTAAGCGTTTAACGCTTCTTCGGACTCAAATACGGAAATCAGCCCGATATCCTTATTACCGGACGGCAGTCCATGGATTTCCACCTTTAAGGAAACCACCCCTTCCACCTCTTTTTTCACCGCTTCCAGCTTTTCCTTAATGAGTCCTGCCGCTTCTTCTTTTTCCTGTGCGCTTAATTCGTCTTTTAAATTCCATAATACGATATGGTGTACCATAACATTTACTCCTTTTATCCTTCCTTGCATTTTATGCTATTTGCATTATACCATAGAAAAAATGAATTTGAAGATATAAATTTTATTAATTCTTCCTTAAATTTTTCCGGATTTATTTATGATTTATGACGCATAAATACAGGGGTTCCGCTATTTTTTGCCGTTATTATGGGAGATTTTCAATCGAGTAGGG
>CANTGP010000493.1 GCA_947653315.1 uncultured Lachnospiraceae bacterium | reverse complement strand
CTGGCGGGTGCCCGGCGCGCGAGTAGGGAAGATGCCTTCCCTACTCGATTGCACACGGGCACCCAGGCAGGAACGTTGTTGTTCCTCAATTTGTATAAAATAGGATGGATTATCATAAACTGGATTTAGAGTGTGTTTGAAAATTTATTCCCGGCATCTGCACTGCGACGTGCCGCTTCACCATTTTGCGTGGGATTTGTGAGGCATATCTGCCAAAAAGCAATTTTCAAACATACTCCGGGAGCCAAACAGGGAGAAGACGGGGAAAAGAAATTATGGCGGAGCAGAAAACGGCAGACGGGCAGCATACTGCCCGGATACGGCAGGAATATGAAAAAAAGCGGGAGGAAAAAAAGACGGCAAAGCAAAGGGCGGTGGATTACCTGATCATAACCGCCGCTTCCGTGGCATACGGGATGGGGGTCAGCCTGTTCATTGACCCAAATAACATGGCGCCCGGCGGAGTGACCGGGCTTTCCATTATCCTAAGCCGCGTGGTGCCGCTGGAAACGGGTACGCTCATTATGATACTGAATATCCCCATTATCCTGTTGGGCATATGGAAATTCGGGCTGCGTTTTATTATTTCCACATTTTACGCAATTCTTATGACTTCCTTTTTTACGAACCTGTTTGCCGGGTTCGGGGCGGCGACGGATGATATTCTTTTGGCGGCACTGGCAGGAAGCGTATTGATTGCGTCTTCCATTGGTGTTATATTTAAACGGGGGGCTACCACGGGCGGTACGGATATCATCGTGAAATGCCTGCGGCTAAAATATCCGCATCTAAAGACGGGGCTTCTGTTTTTTGTTATGGATGTGTGCATCGTAACTTTGTCGGGTATTGTGTTCCAAAACATCGATTCGGCGCTTTATGCGGGAATTTCGGTGGTAGTGACCGCCGTGGTTTTGGATATGGTTCTTTACGGGCGGGACGGTGCGAAGTTAGTGTATATTATTAGCGACTGCCAGGTGCGGATTACGGACAGGCTTTTGGAAGAATTGGATATCGGGGTGACACGGTTAAGCGGTGAAGGGGCTTTTAGCGGAACTAAGAAGAAAATCATCATGTGTGTGGTGCACAAACCGCTGGCTCCCAAAGTGGAAGCCATTGTGAAGGAGGAGGACGCGGATGCGTTCATGATTGTTACCAGCGCTACGGAGATATTCGGGGAAGGCTATAAGAGTTACTTTGGGGAAAAATTTTAAGGAATGGATTGGGGTGCGGATGAAAAAAGAAAACGGGTATCCATTTGATGAAGTGGAATTAAAAATACATGACTTAAACGAGGAGTGGCAGGATGACGCAAGTCCCGGCAGTACCGGGAGGAGAAAGGGGGAGACCGGCAAAGTACCGGAAAACATACGCAGGACACAGTACGGCGTCGCCCGGAGCGGAAGGGCGGAAGAACGCCGTGCTTATGCCGGGGGAGCGGAAAGAAAGCGGAGAAGGGAGAAAAAACGCAAGCGGCGCAGCGGAGGGATTGTATTTCCGGCTGTTCTGTGCCTTTTGGCGTTAACGGCGGTTACGGGATGTGTGGTACTGTTGTTGGAGAACCGGAAGCTCCAAAATGAAGTCCAGGTAGCCATGGCATATGTGGAGGAAGTCAATGCCGTCACTACCTATACGGAGGAAGAAGTACATGCCATGACGGCGGAAGCGGCGGCAAAGGCTGCAGAGCAGTCTTCCTCGGAAAAGGAAATGGAGATTTTGGGTGAGATAAGGACGCGGATGGAAAACGGGGAGGGAACGGCGCCGGTGCTGCGGTCACTTTACAAGGATGAACTGGTAGTGGCGGCGGACGGCAGGTACTATTTTTTCCCCATCGTGGATACGTTAAAGCACCATTCCTATCAGTCGGAACAGTTTCAGATGAATGAAGACGGCATATTGGAATACTTGGTGGACGGAAACGTGGCTTCCAAAAAAGGCATCGACGTTTCACGCTACCAAGAGAAAATTGACTGGCGGAAAGTTGCCGGGGACGGTGTGGATTATGCGTTTATCCGTTTGGGAATACGCGGCGCAACGGAAGGGAAATTAGTATTGGACACTACATATGAGGATAATATGGATGGCGCTTTGGATAACGGCATCGATGTGGGCGTATATTTTTTTACGCAGGCACTCGATAAAGAGGAAGCGGTGGAGGAAGCGGAATTTGTGCTGGAACATTTGGACGGATATGACGTAACGTATCCCATTGTGCTGGATGTGGAGGAAGTGACGACGAAAAATCCCCGCACGGAAGACCTGACCAAAGAGGAGAGGACGCAGGCATGTATCGCATTTTGTGAGAGGATTAAGGAAGCGGGCTATACGCCCATGATTTACGGGAACCTGAAAACATTTCTTCTCATGCTGGACATGGAACAGTTGGAAGAATATGAAAAATGGTTTGCTTTTTATCAGACACCGTTATATTTTCCTTATGAGTTCAGCGTTTGGCAGTATACATCCACCGGAAGCGTGAACGGGATCAAGGGGGATGTGGATATGAATGTCAGTATGAAGGATTGGGGGAAGGACGACTAAAGGGGTATCATTATATCTATAAGATTAAGATAACAAAGCCGGGATATATCCGTGTGGAGGTAAAGACATC
>CANTGP010000492.1 GCA_947653315.1 uncultured Lachnospiraceae bacterium | reverse complement strand
GATAAAAAGAAGAAAAATTGATTGACAAAGCAATATTCAGGATGTATATTATATCATGGAATTTGTATTTCCGCAAAAAAACTCCCGTCCGCTCCCGTTTCAAAAAAATGTTGACACCAACCCAATCCGGTGCTAATATAATAACCAATAAAAGAAAACCAAACCGCATAAAGTAAAAACCGTTGAAGTGGAGATAACGGCAGATGTTGCACTCACAGAGAGCCGGGAATGCTGGGAACCGGCAGAACGCAGTTTGTCAAATGGACCACGGAGGGCGCAGTCAAAGGCAGGATTGCCGAGTATTCTGCGACGTAAGGCACACGTCAGTTGCCGGGAATATGATGGTATTCCTAAGAGGGCAGGAAGAATATTTTCCGAAATACCGCAGCCGGTTTCCGTTTGGGATTGGTTGGTTTGGAAAGTTTCCTGAAGCAAGGTGGCACCGCGGAGTATGATGTGAAGAAATTAATTTGGAAAGAATTAATTTCGGAAGGAGCATAGAATACCCGTCCTTGGCGAAGTACAGAGACGTACTTTGTCAGGGGCGTTTTTTTGTGTGTGTAATCCGTGCAGGCGGTACCCGCAAGTCAAAAATGCGGACAGGAAAAATAATAAAACAGGAAAAATAACAGAACAGGAAAAGGAGGAAACACATATGTATTCACCCACGTTGGAACAGGTCAGGGCATATGCGGACCATTACCGGACGGTTCCCGTCAGCCGCATGGTTTATGCCGATATCCGTACCCCCATAGAGGTCATGCGGATATTAAAATCGGTCAGCCGGCATTGTTATATGCTGGAAAGTATGGAGGATGCAAAGCAATGGGGACGTTATACGTTCCTGGGCTTTGACCCGAAACTGGAGATTACCTGCACCGGCGGGGAAGTGCATATCAACGCCGGTACGGAAACGGTGGTAAAGGATGCGGATCCTGCCCGGTACATCCGTAAGGTGCTAAGGGAAAACAAAAGCCCGCGGATTCCCGGACTTCCGCCGTTTACCGGCGGGCTGGTGGGGTATTTCTCCTATGACTATATCATGTACGGGGAGCCGTCGTTAATGCTGGATGCGGAAGACGGGGAACATTTTAAGGATGTGGACCTGATGCTTTTTGACAAAGTGATTGTGTTCGATAACCTGAAACAGAAAATGATTTTTATTGTCAACATGAAGCTGGACGCCGTGGAGGAAAATTATAAAAAAGCGGCGAGGGAACTGGACGATATGGTGGAGCTTGTCAAAAAAGGGACGCCGGCGGTCATTCCGCCCCTTTCCATCCGAACGGAGTTCCGGCCGCTGTTCGGGGAAAAGGAATATTGCGGGATGGTGGAAACGGCGAAACATTATATCCGCGAAGGGGATATTTTCCAGGTGGTCCTTTCCAACCGTTTGGAGGCGGAGGTAACGGGAAGCCTGTTCGATACGTACCGGGTGCTGCGTACCACAAACCCTTCCCCCTATATGTTTTATTTCAGCGGCGATGACGTGGAAATCGCGGGCGCTTCGCCGGAAACGCTGGTGAAACTGGAAAACGGGAAGCTGTATACGTTTCCGCTTGCGGGCACCCGTCCCAGGGGAAAGACGCGGGAGGAAGACGCTGCTTTGGAGCGGGAGCTGTTAGCGGACCCGAAAGAGTGTGCGGAGCATAACATGCTGGTGGATTTGGGCAGGAACGACCTTGGGAAAATCAGCCGCTTCGGGACGGTGAAAGTGGAAAAGTATATGGAAATCGAACGGTTTTCCCATGTTATGCATATCGGCTCCACGGTAAGCGGGCAAATCCGGGAAGATAAGGATGCGCTGGATGCGGTAGGGGCGCTCCTTCCGGCGGGAACCCTTTCCGGCGCCCCGAAGATCCGGGCATGTGAAATTATCGACGAACTGGAGAACAGCAAAAGGGGCATTTACGGCGGGGCAATCGGCTACCTTGATTTTACCGGCAATTTGGATACCTGCATCGCCATCCGTATCGCATTCCAAAAAAACGGGAAAGTTTTCGTCCGTTCCGGGGCGGGAATCGTGGCGGACAGCGTGCCGGAAAAGGAATACCGGGAATGCATCCAAAAGGCGCAGGCGGTGATGGATGCGCTGCGGACGGCGGAAGGAGGTATCGGGGAATGATTTTGTTAATCGACAATTATGACAGTTTTTCCTATAACCTGTATCAGCTCATCGGGAAAACGGATGCCGGCATTCAGGTAATCCGTAACGATGAACTGACGGTGGGGCAGATTGGGGAACTTGCCCCCAGCCATATCATTCTGTCGCCGGGACCGGGGCGGCCGTCGGATGCGGGAGTCTGCATCGGGGTTGTGAAGGAATTTGCCGGGAAAATCCCCATTTTGGGCGTCTGCCTTGGGCATCAGGCAATCTGCGAGGCATATGGGGCGGAAATCTCCCATGCCAAACAACTGATGCACGGGAAACAGTCGGAGGTGTCCGTGGATACCGGATGCAGGCTGTTTTACGGCCTGCCGGAAAAGATTATGGCGGCGAGATACCATTCGCTGGCGGCAAAAGAAGATACGCTGCCCGGAGAATTAATCGTGACGGGGAGGGCGCCGGACGGGGAAATCATGGCGGTACGCCATAAAACCCATGAGGT
>CANTGP010000491.1 GCA_947653315.1 uncultured Lachnospiraceae bacterium | reverse complement strand
ATGCCATTCTGCTTAGAAACTCCCAGCCGGAAAAAGTGCACGGAAAACCGGGACAAGCCATTCCGCTGCCGCCGTCCCGCAAACGAATCCCTTCCTTGCGTCCGTCTCTCAACACAACCTTTCAGGCTGAACTGTTACCGATTTAAATTTCATTGAGTAAATTGCTCTATAAATTTTCCGTTGACCGTGATAAGGTTAAGTTGCGCTTATCGGATGGAGGAGATGCTGTATGACAAGGAAAGAACAGAAGGAAGCCAGAAAAATACAAATTATTCAGGCTGCGTTGGATTTATTCGTGGAACGGGGATACTACGGAACCAAAACAAGCCAGATATCCAAACGGGCAGGGATTAGTGAAGGGTTGTTGTTCCATTATTTTCCTACAAAGGAAACTTTGTTGGAAGAACTGATAAACATCGGGGTGGAGGGGATGCGTATGCCGATGCAGTTCAAGGCGGAAAACGGTTTGGATTTTTTTTACCAATTTACAAAAATGCTGTTCCTGCAAGCCGGAAAAAATCCTTTGATTGCAAAAATGTTTGTATTTATGGGTCATATAGCGCGGGCTGAAGATGTACCGGAGAAACTCCGTAAGCTGGCAGCTTCCGTAGATACCGTCGGATTTTGCCAAAACTGGGTGAAAGCAGGGCAGAAAGACGGAAGCATCCGCAAGGGAGATGCCATAGCGCTGTCAAATATGTATTGGTGTGCGGTACACGGAATCATGGAACAGTTGCGTCCGGACATTCCGTTGCCGGAACCGGAGTGGATAGTGGGTATGCTGCAAAGTGAAAAAGAACCGTTTCGTGCAAATGGTTTATGAATGGAGGAAAACAATGACTGAAAACAAAAAGAAAATTGTAATCGTAGGCGGAGGCATTGCCGGATTGTCCGCAGGGATTTACGGAAAACTTGCAGGTTATGACGTGGATATTTATGAAAAAAATCCGGTTGCCGGCGGGCAGTGTATGGGGTGGAACCGGAAAGGATGCCATATTGATAACTGCATCCATTGGCTGACCGGAACGAAAAAAGGGACAGCGCTCCGCAAAGTATGGGAAACGGTCGGAGCATTGGAGGAACATACGGAATTTGCGGATTGTGACAGTTTTTATACAAGCATTAAAGGGGACTTACAGGTAACATTGTGGAAGGATTTGGAGAGGACAAAATCGGAATTGCTTCAATTGTCCCCTGAAGATGCGGCGGAAATCGAAAAATTCGTGGAGCATGTGAAATATGCGGCGGAATGTGAAATGCCGGCCGAAAAACCCATGGATGTCATGGGAATCATGGATTATATCCGTATGGGCGCTTCCATGGCGGATATGCCGAAGGTGATGAAGGAATACGGCTCCATGGATTTGGAGGAAATGTCCGGGCGGTTTAAACACCCTGCATTAAAACAACTGTTTACGGATTATTTGCCAAAAGAATATGTGGCAAGTTCCTTTCTCGTTTCTTATGCCAGTATTGTATCCGGCAATGGCGAGATTCCGGCAGGCGGTTCTTTGGCAATGGTAAACCGTATGGTGAAACGCTTTTTACGGTTGGGCGGGAATTTACACTGTAATGCGCCGGTTTTACGGATTCTTATAGAAAATAAAAAAGCAGTGGGAATCGAAACGGCAGATAAAAAAACAGTGTTGGCGGATTATGTTATTTCATCCGTGGATACCATGGAGATGTTTGGCAGACTAATCGGGAAAAAGTATATGGATGCAAAATGGCGGTCCTGTTATGCCGACAGTGAAAAATATCCCCTTTTCAGCGCCGTCCAGGCAGCATTCGTGGCAGATCAGGAAGCGTATGACGGAAAAGGCACCGTTTTCTTTGACTGCATTCCTTTTGAAACGGGAGGCAGGAAAGTGGAGAGAATTTCGGTGAAAAGTTATGAATATGAACCGGAATTTGCTCCGGCAGGAAAAATAGTGATTCAAGTAAATATTCCGCAATTTGATAAGGAATACTTATATTGGAAGGGTCTGACAAAGGAGGAATACGAGAGCCGGAAAAAGGAAGCGGTAGAGGCAGTGGAAGAACGGCTGCTGATGCAGTTTCCCGGTCTGAAAGGACATATGGCTTTTCTGGACTGTTGGACCCCGGTTACCTATGAGCGCTACTGCAACGCATATCACGGAGCGTATATGGGATTTATTACAAGAAAAGGCGTAAAGTCCTTCCGGGTGAAGGGATTGTTAAAGGGAGTACAAAACCTCTATATTGCCAGCCAGTGGATTATGGCGCCGGGAGGACTTCCGGTGGCGGTAACGGCAGGAAAGTTTGCCGTGTGGCGGATTGCCCGGAAAGATAAAAGATTGAAAAGGAGTCATACTATTGAAGACGGAGAATTGTCCCTGTGAAAACAAAACATGTAAACGCCACGGCGACTGTGCCGCATGCAGGAGGCAGCATAAAAAATTGAAGAAGAAACCCCTGACGGCATGTGAACGTTTAAAAAAGCAGGGAAGACCGTAGTCAAAGATCCGGCGTAACAGTTTGGCCTGAATGTTGTGTGGGGAGGCGGACGCACGGGAGGGATTTTTTTAGTGGCCGGCAGCAGCACAACTGCCTGTCCCGGTTTTCCGTGCACTTTTTCCGCGAGCAACGAGTC
>CANTGP010000490.1 GCA_947653315.1 uncultured Lachnospiraceae bacterium | reverse complement strand
TGAATAGAACAGGGAAGGAACATGTTAAGTTCCTTCCCTGTTCTATTTATGCACAGCCCCGTGCAGAGGAATATGCCGCCAAGGCGGCGCACGGGGCGCGCGGCGAGTAGGGGAGAAAAACCTTCCCCTACTCGATTGTACACGGGCATCCGTTATCCCATAACTACTTTCACATCATAATGCTTTTTCCCTTCTTCAAAAGGAATGACGCATCCTTCTACGGTTTTACCGTCCACGGTCATGGATACAATCCCTTTTTCCACGCGGCCGGGATTTTCCACCTGTATGTCGTATTCCGCATTGCGGAAGGTACGGTGGACGGAGAAATTCCCGAGTTCGGAAGGAACGCAGGGGTTTACTTTCAGTCCGTTCCAGTCCGGCGTAATACCTAAAATATATTGGGATACATTTACAAAAGTCCATGCTGCCGTACCGGTAAGCCAACTGTTTTTTGCTTCGCCATGGTGTACCGCATCCGCTCCTGCAATCATTTGGGAATATACATAAGGTTCGGTACGGTGGATTTCGCTGATGTCTTCAATAAAGGCGGGACAGGTTTTCCGGTAAACCTCGAATGCGCGGTTCCCCCTTCCGATAACGGTTTCCGCAATGGAAATCCAAGGGTTATTATGGCAGAAAATACCTGCATTTTCCTTGTATCCGGGCGGATAGGAGCTGACTTCGCCGAGTTCCAGGTGGTATTTGGTGTAAGCGGGCTGTAAAAGCATGACGCCGTATTTGGTATCCAAGTTTTTTTGGACGGAATCCAGCGCTTTTTTTGCCAGTCCTTCCTTTACGCCGATGCCTGCCAGGACACAAAAGCCCTGCGGCTCGATGTAGATTTGTCCTTCTTCACATTCCTTGGATCCTACTTTTTGACTGTTTGCATCATAGGCACGGAGGAACCATTCGCCGTCCCATCCGGCATCCAAAACCGCTTGGTATACTTTTTCCACTTCCCCGCGCGCCCTGGCAGCTTCTTGGGTATCCCCAAGCTGTTCTGCAATCTGTGCGTATTCTTCCCCGTATTTTACAAACATGCCGGCAATAAAGACGGATTCCGCCACGGGTCCTTCGCTGGGACCGAAGGTCTGGAAAGATTCTCCCGGCTCTGAGGAAAAACAGTTTAAATTCAGGCAGTCGTTCCAGTCCGCACGCCCGATCAGCGGCAGATTATGGGGTCCCTTGTGGGAAACCGTAAAATCAAAGGAACGTTTCAGGTGTTCCGACAGGGGTTTTTCGGTACCAGGCTGACAGTTGAACGGAACGGGTTCCTTTAAGATATCCAAATCCCCGGTTTCGCGGATGTATGCGCCGGTTCCCGCAATCAGCCAAAGGGGATCGTCATTGAAACCGCTGCCGATATCCGCATTTCCCATTTTGGTTAACGGCTGGTACTGGTGGTAGGCGCTGCCGTCTTCAAACTGTGTGGATGCAATATCCAAAATCCTTTGTCTGGCACGGTCGGGAATCAGGTGGACAAAGCCCAAAAGGTCCTGACAGGAATCACGGAAGCCCATACCCCGTCCGATACCGGATTCGTAATAAGAAGCGCTTCTTGACATATTGAATGTCACCATGCACTGGTATTGGTTCCAAATATTTACCATGCGGTTCAATTCGCCGGATTCCGACTGCAGATGGTAACGGGACAGAAGCCGGTTCCAATAATCCTTTAATTCCGTAAAAGCGGCCTCTACGGAAGCATCGTCCGCATAGCGCGCCAAAAGTTCACGGGCAGGTTTTTTATTGATAACATTGGGGGATTCCCATTTATCTTCCCTGGGAAGCTCCACATAAGCGGTTACAAATACAAAGGTGCGCGTTTCGCCCGGTTCCAGATTCATATTGATTTGGTGTGCGGCAACGGGCGACCAACCGCTGGCCATGGAGTTGGTAAGCTGTCCGTCTTCCACCGCCTGCGGATTGGCATTGCTGCGGTAAGCGCCGAGGAATACGTCACGGTCCGTCTCAAAAGCATCTATGGGGGAATTTACCGAAAACAGTGCGTAATGGTTACGGCGTTCGCGGTATTCCGTTTTATGATAAATGGTGGAGCCGTCCACCTCCATTTCCCCCGTACTGAAATTACGCTGGAAATTCTTCATGTCGTCGTCCGCATTCCACAGGCACCATTCAATATAGGAAAAAAGACGGATTTCCTTGGGCTGTCCCGTTTTGTTGGTGAGCGTCAATTGGTTGATTTCGCATGTATCGTTTAACGGGACAAAGGTGAGCTGGGATGCTTCCAAACCGTTTTTTCCTCCGGTGAACCGGCTGTATCCGAGTCCGTGGCGGCATTCATAGGAATCCAGAGAGGTTTGTGTGGGCTGCCAGCCGGGGTTCCATATTTCGTTCCCATCCTTTATATAGAAATATCTGCCGTTGGAATCCGCCGGAACGTTATTGTAACGGTAGCGGGTAAGGCGCAGCAGCTTTGCATCCTTATAAAAGGAATATCCTCCGCAGGTATTGGATATCAGGCTGAAAAAATCCCGGCATCCGAGATAGTTAATCCAGGGAAGCGGCGTTTTGGGTGTAGTAATTACGTATTCCTGCGCCGCATCGTCAAAAAATCCATATTTCATCTTATTTCTTTCCTCCTTATATCATTTTAAAATTGTATGTTT
>CANTGP010000489.1 GCA_947653315.1 uncultured Lachnospiraceae bacterium | reverse complement strand
GAAGATACCGGCATGGATTGGAAGCCGGCGGAATATATTGGTAAGGATAAAAGATGCAGGGAAGGCGGGAAGCCATGACCATATCTTTACCGGAATTTATTTCCCGGCTTTCCGGGGATCCGGTGCTGCGGATTACCGTATTGCTGATACTGGGTGTCATTATGGTGAACGGATGGACGGACGCTCCGAACGCCATAGCAACGGTGGTTGCCACCGGGGGAATGAAGCTGGGGGCAGCCGTGCGGATGGCGGCAGTATGCAATTTTGCCGGACTTTTTTTTCTGTCCGCGGTCAATGCGCAGGTGGCTTTTACGGTATACCATATTGCCGATTTCGGGGGTAACGGGAAGGAAGCGTTGGCGGCTTTGTGCGCGGCGCTGACATCGATTATCCTTTGGTCGGCGGCGGCATGGTGTTTCGGCATACCTACCAGTGAAAGCCATGCGCTGATTGCGGGTCTTACCGGGGCAGCGGTAGCGCTCCGCCATGGGTTTGCGGGAATCCACGGGGCGGAATGGGGGAAAGTGCTGTGCGGTCTGGCAGTTTCCGTGGCGTTGGGATTTGCCTTCGGATGGCTGGGGGGAAAGCTGGCGCGGCGGACGGAAGCCCGCTTCATAGGAGGGAAAAGTACCGACGGTAGGTATCCGGCAGCAGGGGGAAAGCATGGAAAAAGCATTACGAAAGCCCAAATATGCGGTGCGGCCGCCATGGCGTTTATGCACGGTGCGCAGGACGGGCAGAAATTCATGGGTGTGTTCCTGCTGGGTGTGTTTTTGGCACAGGGAAGCGCGGTACCCGGCAGTTTTTCGGTTCCGTTTTGGATGATGCTTCTGTGCAGTGCGGTGATGGCGGCGGGAACCATGATTGGGGGAGAGCGCATTATAAGGACGGTTGGAAATGAGATGGTCAGGCTGGAGCGCATACAGGGGGCAGCCGCCGACGGGGCGGCTGCGGTGTGCCTGCTGCTTTGCAGTCTTCTTGGGATTCCGGTTTCAACGACACACGTAAAAACCACGGCAGTCATGGGCGTGGGTAGGGCAGGGGGGAAAGGGGCGGTCAACCGGGATATCGTGGGGGAGATGTTTTTGGCATGGGTGATTACCTTTCCCTGCTGCGGGCTGATTGGCTACCTGACGGCGGGGGTGTTTCTTTCCGCCATTAGGAACTGTTAAGAATTATTTTGGATATTTCCTTTTTGGATATGCTTTCGGATAATTTGATCGGTAAGCTCAAACAGTTGTTCCGACCCTGCTTTTGTTTTACTTTGTCTTTGGTAAACCTGTCCGGCAGTGACATGGTGCGCACGCCAGTCGCCGCCGTTGTTGCTGTCGTTCAGTATAAGCGGCTGGAGATTATCGACAGCGTGTACAAATTTTGCCTCAGCGGTTTCGTTGGCCTCGAACTCGTCAAACAATGCCGTAAATTCTGCTTTCTGATCATCGGGAAGAATGGAAAAAATCCGTTCTTTGGCGGCATCTTCCCTGGCTTTCTGGGTTTTTAACCCTTCCGTGTCATAGGCGTAGGTATCCCCGGCGTCGATTTCAACAATATCGTGGATCAGGCACATCAACATGACTTTCGCAATATCGACTTCTTCGTTGGCATATTCTTTCAATAAATATGCCATAACCGCCATATGCCAGGAATGTTCCGCGTCATTTTCATTTCTGCCGTTGGAGGACAAATGGGTTTGACGGAATATATTTTTCGCTTTATCGATTTCCAAAGCAAATGCAATTTGGTTTTTTATGCGGTCATCCATAGTAACACCTCTGCAATTTCTGAATTTGCCGCCGTCGGCGACATGGAAAGTATAACATATTGCCGGTTGGCTTACAACACGGAAATCCATTTTCAGTTTCCGTGTCCATTAATAATTTCAGGAAACTGTCTCATTGCAGGAAACGGCAGGCTGCATTATAATGCGGTTAGGAGGTGGCTGCATATGGCGAAGGAAGATGGCAAAGACTTTAATGCAATGTTGAATGACAGCAAGGATATGCCTAAGATTCAAGTGATTACGGACAGGAAAAGTATTGAAAAATATGGCGGAAACAGGATGTATTTTGCGCCGCCCATCGATTATGACAAAGTGATGAAGCGGGTTCCCTGGGGAAAGCTGCTTACGGTTGGGGAAATACGTGAATACTTTGCGGGATTATCCGGGGCTGATTTTACGGAGCCGATTACGGCGGGGATTTTTGTATCGATTGCGGCATGGGCGAGCGAACAGCGCCCGGATCATGACACGCCTTATTGGAGGACGCTGAAAGCAAACGGGGAACTGAATGCAAAATATCCCGGCGGGGTGGAAGCACAGAGGGAAAAGCTGGAAGCCGAGGGTCATACGATTATTAAGAAGGGAAGGACAAATATACGGTATTTTGTAAAAGATTACAGACAGGCGCTTTACGAACTGCATTCCCTTTAAAAAATGAAAAATCAATACCAAAACGGAAAAACAGAACCATTCGGATTTGGCTTATATCACGTCCGGGCGGTTCTCTTTTTGATACCTTTCCTTTCCCATAAAATTTTCATTAAATTTCCATAAAACACGGAAATTAATTTTCAGTTTCCACCCACCCTCCTGCTGCGGTTTGGCGCCGCCTGTGTCCTGCAACATCTGACTGCAA
>CANTGP010000488.1 GCA_947653315.1 uncultured Lachnospiraceae bacterium | reverse complement strand
CCCGGATTTTCCGTGCTTCGTTTCCGGCGGAAGTTTCTTAGCAGAATGCGGATACACCAGGGAAACCGGACAAGGATGTCCGGTTTAGCCCGAGGCGGCATGGATGCCGCTTGAGGGCGTCCCGCAGCCTGTGAAGACCTACGCCATTCTGCTTAGAAACTCCCAGCCGGAAAAAGCGCACGGAAAACCGGGACAGGCACTCCCGCTGCCACCGTCCCGCAAAAAAATCCCTCCCGGGCGTCCGCCCCCAACACACCATTCAGGCTGAACTGTTAGTAAATGACAGAAAATTGCCAATATTTAGCTTGAAAAAGAAATACAATTTTGCTAAACTGGATATAGTTACACCAATATTTTATGAAGTAAAAGGAGCGAGAAAGATGAGCAATAAGGTTACGTTTGATTATTCCAAGGCATCTTCCTTCATCAGTGACCATGAAGTGGAGTCCATGAAGAAGCTGGCATTGGATGCGAAAGAAGTACTGGTTTCCAAGACAGGGGCGGGCAATGATTTTTTGGGGTGGATCGACCTTCCGGTGAATTATGATAAGGACGAGTTCGCAAGGATTAAGAAGGCGGCGACCAAGATTCAGGGTGATTCCGAGGTGCTTTTGGTAATCGGTATCGGCGGTTCTTATTTGGGGGCGAGGGCTGCCATTGAATTTTTAAGGCATAGTTTTTACAATATGGTGGACAAGTCCGTCAGGAAGACGCCGGAAATTTATTTTGTGGGTAATTCCATCAGCTCCACTTATATTAAGCACTTGATGGATGTGGTGGGGGAAAGGGATTTCTCCATTAACATGATCAGTAAATCCGGTACGACTACGGAACCTGCCATTGCTTTCCGCGTATTTAAGGAAAAGATGGAAAAGAAGTACGGCAAGGAAGAAGCTGCCAAGAGGATTTATGCTACCACGGACAAAGCGAAGGGTTCGCTTAAGAATCTGGCAACGGAAGAAGGTTATGAAACTTTTGTGGTTCCCGATGATGTGGGGGGACGTTTCTCCGTGCTGACTGCGGTAGGTCTGCTTCCCATCGCGGTAAGCGGCGCAGATATTGATAAATTAATGGAGGGTGCTCAGAGCGGCAGGAAACGTGCTTTGGAGGCTTCCTTTGAGGATAACGACGCTTTGAAATATGCGGCTCTGCGGAATATCCTGCTCAGGAAAGGGAAATCCGTGGAAATTCTCGCCAACTATGAGCCGAGCGTGCATTATGTGTCCGAATGGTGGAAACAGCTCTACGGTGAGAGTGAAGGTAAGGATCAAAAGGGCATCTTCCCGGCGAGCGTGGATTTGACCACGGATTTGCATTCCATGGGACAGTTCATCCAGGACGGCGCCAGGATTATGTTTGAAACGGTCATCGAAATTGAAACCAGCAGGGAGGAAATCGTTCTCGGTACGGAACCGGTGGATTTGGACGGTTTGAATTATTTGGCGGGCAAGACCGTTGATTTCGTTAACAAGAGCGCCATGAACGGTACGATTTTAGCCCACACGGACGGAAATGTACCGAACTTTATGGTTCATGTGCCGGAAGTGAATGAATTCTATCTCGGCGAATTGTTCTACTTCTTTGAATTTGCCTGCGGCATCAGCGGATATCTGCTTGGCGTGAATCCGTTTAACCAACCGGGCGTGGAGAGCTATAAGAAGAATATGTTTGCACTCCTTGGTAAACCGGGGTATGAGGAGCAGAGGGAAGCGCTGCTGAAAAGGCTGTAAGGATGGAATAACCGACGTGCGGGCAGGGGAAAGATTTTCCCCTGCCCGCTTGCATTCGGGTTATTCGTAGTCGTAATCATCGTTTTCGTTATCCGGTAAATTCTGCCGCCCCCCGTTGCGTTTGGACAGGCTTTCGTACCATTCGTCCCATATGCTGTCTTCATTTAACAGTGCGTTTATGATATAGGATCGGGTAGGCGTTTCGCTTAACTCCAGCATCATGAGAATCCAGCCTTCGTGGATGATGCTGTCCTGAATGAAGCCGAAGAAATATTTTGCCGCATTTTCCACCGTGGGGACAATGGTATCAAAGGGCTTGCACTCATTCAGCAGTTTATCCTGATATTGTTCCATGATTTGGTCCATTTTCCGCTCGATGCTGGCAAAGGGGGTCATTTCGTTTTGGTCGGAAATGACGCTGATGATGATTTCCCATGTATGGGGATGCACTTCCCCCGGTTTGCCGTTTATGATGATATAGTGATTCATATTCAGGTAAAATTTAAATTTATATTGTCGGTATGTCTGTGCCATTTCGGTTCTCCTGTTTTTCGTTTCCGGTGTTTACGGTTTTTGCGGTTCCGGTTCTTTTTGCTTTTCCTGCTTTTCCAGAATTTTTAACAGAAAACGCCTGCATTTCGGAATGAGGAAGAAATCGTTCCGGACGGTTTCCGCTGCCAGCCCGAATTCTTCCGTAAAGGTTAACGTTTTCCAACTGCTCTTACGCTTGATGGAATTGATAATGCCCGCAAACCTTACGAAAAATGCGAACAGGTTAAATATGGGCATGGCAAAAATATAAAGCAGCTTCTTCGCATAATAACGCCGGATGGAAGGGTATGCCCTTAAAAACGAAATAAGAGATTATTTATGCAAAAACAAAAAGATAACTTAATAAAATTGCAAAAACT
>CANTGP010000487.1 GCA_947653315.1 uncultured Lachnospiraceae bacterium | reverse complement strand
TCGTTTTCGGCGGCGGTTTCTTAGCAGAATGCAGATATCCAAGGGGAAATGGGCAAGGATGCCCATTTCAGTCCGAGGCGGCATGGATGCCGCTTGAGGACGACCGTAGCCTGTGAAAACTTACGCCATTCTGCTTAGAAACCTCCAGCCGAAATAAGTGCATGGAAAACCGGGACAGCCAATCCCGCTGCCGCCGCCCCGCAAAAATTCCCGTCCGTGCGTCCGCTCCGCTTCCCAACACAGCCAAACTGTTACGGAAACGGTTCTTTTCGGTACCATTACCTTCCGTCTTCCTCCCCGGCAAACCCCTCCAAAGGCTGCCATTCTATTTCCACCGGTCCAAACGGTTTTAATTTTTCTTGGAATTCTTCTTCCGTTATGGGTTCCTCCCTGCTGTTATAATATTCATATACCATCTGCCCGTCTTCCCCCGCATGTCCCTGATAACCGAACGTATCCACCATTTCCGCCTCATCCCCGTAAGGCCGGAGCCGGTAAAAACAGTAATCGCCGTACCCGTAAACCGGACGGGAAATCTCCAAAATATTTCCTTCACACAGCCTCCAATACGGTCCCCCGATATTCTCCCAGTCAAAAATATTTGTAACCGTACCGCCCTGGCAGGTGAAGACAGCCTGCAGGATATCCACCGTTTCCCCTTCCGTGTCCTCATATTGGAATCCGACCAGCAGTTCGTCAATGCCTTCCCCCGATAAATCCACCAAACTGTAACATAAACGGTACTGTTCCTTGTCTTTCCTGCGGCACCATGCATTGACATAATAGTCACCGGCATATTGCCCGTATCCTTCCGGATAACCGTCCTCATCTTCCGGCCAGTCCTGCTGCTTCCACAGGCGTTCAAACTCCGCAAGCACTTCCCGATAGCAGATTGCCGGAGGCACTTCTTTGGCATTCCAGTTCCAAACTATCTCCCAGTCCATTTTTTCCTCTATCAGCCTCCACCGCGGATTTGATTCCCGGTCTTCCACGAAAAGCGGCTTCCGGTAGAAAATAATGTTCCCGCGCACATATTCCGCGGCATAATCCTCCGATTCGTAATAATAGTCCGCCACCGGACAGCGCATGGTTTCCGTGACATTTTTCTTCGTTTCCTCCGTCCATGGATACTCTTTCCGCTCCATCGCAAGACCGGAATGCTCCACGGCCTCCCTTAACAGTTCGTTGGGACGGTCATTGGCCGCTTCCTCCAGCCAGTACGCCGTCCTTCCGTATCCTTCTCCGGAATAGCGTCCTCCGTCATACCACCAGTCTTCGTCAAAAGGATTCCACTGGTGGTAAAGGGCAGGATATTCCTCCTCCCCGGTAAATGCGGCAAAAGGAACCGCTTTGGGCAAAAAACATTCCTCGTATATTTTCAGGCTTTCTTCCGTACCGATGTACCACCCGTACTTTTCCCCCTCCCCTTCCGTCGCATTCCTTGCAATATATACGTTATACCTGCCGTTTCGGTAGTCATTGACCCAGTTTATCAGCGGATAATCCCAGTGGAAATAATAATCCTCCATTTTATCCACCACCACTTCACTGTCCCGGTATCCCAAATGGAGCCGTGTCCCGCCTTTCCACGAGGAAGCCCCACGGTAAATGGATTCCTCCAGCAGCACGGTCCCGTCCGGCGCCACCAATTCCGTATAAGCAGTTGTTGTATTTTTGGTTAAAACCGTGTAAATCCCCTGCCGGTTTTTGGAAAGGATATAAGTCGCGTCCGGCAGATACCCATGATATTTGGGAAGCATGGACACGGAAACAAACATTTCCTCCTCCCCATCGCCCGTAATGTCATAAAAACCGACCTGTTCCAAACGATAAGGCAAATCAATCTGCTCCAGTTCCGCCTCTTTGCCCTCCGCCAAATCCGGCGCTATCTCCGCCAGCCTTTTGTCCAGTTTCGGGTGAAATTCCCCTCCGTCCGGGAAATCTGCCGTATCAAACGCGTAATATTTTTCCCTGATTTCACATTCCCCGTTCTCAAACTCCAAAGGCTCGCCATAATCGTCATAATCGGTCGCCTCATAAAGCACCGTTTCCCCATCTTCCTCCACACTTACGGAAAAATACTCCTTTCTGTCCGTACTCCGGCTGAGTGAATGATCGGAATCAAACAAATAGGTAACGCGGTATTCCGGCAGCGGATATTCTTTTCCCCCGATTCCCATGTAAATGCAATCATCAAAAACTGCCGTTACCGTATTTTCATCCGTCCTCTCCCATCTTCCGACATCCACATTCCGGTGCCCGTAATGGACCACGCGCCCGTCCGGTGAAAAACAGGTATAGTAATCCGCCACCCAATTCTGCAGGGAGCTGTGCTTTTTATAAGTAAAAGTTTTCCAGGTTCCCACAACCGGATCTTTGACCCACTCCGCTTTCTCCCTATCCTCCAAATAAAACCATTCTTCGGGGAAGCAGCCGGTAAGGGAAAAATCCCTGTCAAACGCCAACAACGGAATCTCCCAAATATGCGCGAGTGCTCCCCCTCCGTCCATGCCGTCCGGGGATTCCTCCGTTTGCCAAAAGGTTCCCCTGTCGCAAATTCCTTCCGCAATTTCCCATAAGGTATTTTCCCCGTAAAATTCCCCGCCAAACGTAATCCGGTATGCCGCATCCGGCAGTACAT
>CANTGP010000486.1 GCA_947653315.1 uncultured Lachnospiraceae bacterium | reverse complement strand
ACGGCAAAATAGCAGACCACATGGGCGGCAAACGTAATCGCCCAGGAAACCGGATAGGATATATACAGGGTAAGCAGCGAACGGTTCCATTGGAATACCGTAAAAATCCATAAAATCCGGAACCCGCACGCCCCGAGCAGGGACACAATCATCGGCATCACCGAATACCCAAGCCCCCTTATGGAGCCAACCATCGTATCCATCATCCCGCACAGACAGTATGTGGTACAGATGACGCTAAGCCGCAGCATCCCGTAATTTACCACTTCCGCATCCGAAGAATAGATTCCGAGGATATGCCTGCCGAAAAACCACGCACCGTTTCCCATCACCAAACCGATGGCCATGACAATGACAAGGCATTCTGCCAGTACCTTATTAATCCGCCCGTACTGCTTTCCCCCGAAATTCTGGCTGGTAAAGCTGACTGCCGTCTGATGCATGGCGTTCATCGCCGTATAGACGAAGCCTTCAATATTGGACGCCGCCGTATTCCCCGCCATGGCAACGGAACCGAAGGAATTTACCGACGACTGGATCAATACATTGGAGACGGAAAAAATCGCCCCCTGCATTCCGGCCGGAAGTCCGATTCTTGCAATGCGCAGCAGCTTATCCTTATGAATGCGCATCTTCTTCGGATAAAACCGGAAACTCCCCTCGCTTTTCATCAGGCACCGGACGATGCACGCCGCGGAAACACACTGCGACAGTACGGTGGCAAGCGCCACCCCCGCCACATCCATCTGCAGGGAAATGACGAAAAACAGGTTCAGCACCACATTGATTACCCCCGCCGCCGACAGGTAATAAAGCGGTCTTTGGGTATCCCCGATTGCCCTTAAAATCGAACTCCCGAAATTATACAAAAGCAGCGCGGGCATCCCAAGGAAATAAATCCGCATATACAACACCGACTTATCCAACACATCCCCCGGCGTCCCCATCAGCTCCAGCAGCGGTTTTGCCAGCGCGGCGCCAAGAATGCAAAGAAAAAAACCGCTGATGAAACTAAGCAGCATGGCGGTATGTACCGTTTCCTCCACTTCCCTGTCCTGGCCGCCTCCGTAATAACGGGCAATCAGCACGTTCGCCCCCACGGAAAGCCCGATAAACACATTGACCAGCAGGTTAATCAGGGAACTTGTGGAACCCACCGCCGCCAAAGACCGGCTTCCCGCAAAGCGTCCCACCACCACCACATCCGCCGCATTGAACAAAAGCTGCAAAACGCCCGACAGAATGAGCGGCACGGAAAATAACAGGATTTTCCCAAACAGAGGCCCATGACACATATCGATTTCATAGGATTTTTGCTTCCGTACTTTCTGCATTGCTTTCCACCTTTCCGGCGCGGCGTGAAACCGTTCCCGTCCCTGCGCGCCCCAATTACCCTGACCTAGAGCGTGTTTGAAAATTCATTCCTGCCATCTGCCAGAAAGCAATTTTCAAACACGCTCTAAAACGATTTTCAAATACGCTCTCATTATATTCCAGCATAAAAATTTTGTAAAGGGTCGGGCGATTTACAGTTGAAAAAACATTTACACAATGATAAAATAAAGAGGATACAGCAAAAAAACTACTAAGGACAATAATGCCATGAGAATTTTAAAACGAATCATTTATACTTTACTCGGACTACTGATTGCCGGAACCGTAGCGCTGGTAGGCGTCATCCTGTATGCGGAATACAGCGGCAACCGCTTCACGCCGGATTCCATCCCCGCATTGGCGAAACTGGAATCCACGGAAGACGAATCCCGCCTTGCCTACGACGAAAACGGAAATTTACTGGAACTCCCCAAAGACCAGAACGGCGGGGAAAGCTCCGATGCTTCCGCCCAAAACGGGGATAACGCTTCTCCCGGCGGTACGGAAAACACGGACACGGCACAGGACAATTCCGGTTCCGGCGGTGCAGACGCCGCTTCCGCAACCGATTCCGCTGCCGCCGGTACGGACGGCGGGACAGCCGCTTCCTCCGGCACGGACACTCCCTCCGGCACGAATACTTCTTCCGGCACCGGCAGTACGGGAACGGCATCCGCATCTTCCGGCAGCGATGCCAAGCGGCCTTATGTCATGGATTTAGGTTCCGGCATTTTCCATACGGCTGACTGTCCTTATGCGGCAAACATCGCGGACGACAAACGTTCCGAAATGACCACGACCAGTTCCAAGGTTATGGACGCAGGCTACCAGCCCTGCACCAACTGCCATCCCGATACGGCGCAGTAAGGGGCTGTGACGGGCAGGGGAAATTTTTCCCTGCCCGTCAGTCCGTCTGTTTTCCCGCAAATCTTCTTTCCGCCCACAATCCCGGCGTCCACACCGCAGCATCTACGCAGCGTGGGGACAGCCGCCGAAACAGGGCGGTTTTTTATGCACAGGCTCGCATATGGAAATTTGCTGTTTCACAGCATGCGGGCCGCGCGGCGAGTAGGGGGAAATTTTTCCCCTACTCGATTTCCGGTATATTTAATTCATAAAACTGGCAAAATCGCAGATGTGCAGGTGAATAAACATGAAAAATATCCATAGCATTGAATTTTATACCGGAAGCAAGGAAGAATTGCTTCCCGGTTTTGAAAAAGATTTTCCCTATATCGCTTCGAGGGCAGAACTTGACAAGTATATAGGG
>CANTGP010000485.1 GCA_947653315.1 uncultured Lachnospiraceae bacterium | reverse complement strand
CTCGATTTATCGGGGAGAACGTATTTTGCTTATGACGCTGGGGACTTCCTTAGAGAGAACATGGGGAACTTACCGTTATAACGTTTACCTGTTTTCAGGAATGCTCTTTACGGTCATCGGGAGTTTCCTGATGATGGGATACAGTTACCTCGTACACGGTGACATGATTGCCGTGACGGGTGGGAAAACCTTTTTTGAATATCTTTCGCTGTATTTTACCACTTATTATGTGAATATGTCCATTTTCCTCGCGTTTGCCGCCACGTTTCCGGATGTGCAGGTGTTGTTGATGTTTATCATTCCGATTAAAGTGAAGGTGCTGGGAATCCTTTACGGTGTGATTCTTTTGGTGGAGTTTATCCAGGGGAATCCGTACAGCAGGTTTGCCATGGCGGCGTCCCTGTTTAACTTTTTACTGTTTTGGGTGAGCAGCAGGAGCCATATCCATATGTCGCCCAGGCAGGTGAAACGCAGGCAGGAATTTAAGCGGGAAGTACGCAGGAATACGGGGACGACCAAGCATAAATGCGCAATCTGCGGAAGGACGGAACTGGACGGGGACGATTTGGAGTTCCGGTTCTGCTCCAAATGCGAAGGAAACTATGAATACTGCCAGGATCATTTGTTTACGCACCAGCATGTGAAATCCCATTGATTTTTGCGGGCAACGGGCCAAATCCGCAGGAGGCTTTGACGCAGGGAGGAAAGGTATATGGACAGAGAGGTATTGTTTGCCCAAACGCTGGAAGAAGTGAAGCGTATGGCGAAGGAGCAGGGAAACTGTATTTCGAGGGAACAGTTAAAGGAGGCTTTTGCCGGTTTGGGGTTAGAAGGGGAACAGCTCGGACTGGTGGAAGATTACTTAATAAAGCATAAAATAGGAATCGGGGAACCCGTGAACCCGGAGGATTACATGACCCCCGACGAAGTGCATTATTTGGATGCCTATTTGGAAGAACTGGGCGGGATGGAAGAAGTACCGTCAGGGGAAAAGGAAGCGGTATCCCTTTCGGCGATGGCAGGGGACGGACAGGCACAGGCAAGGCTTGTGGAAATTTATCTGCCGCAGGTGGCGGAAATTGCCAAACTGTACAGCGGACAGGGTGTTTTGCTGGAGGATTTAATCGGAGAGGGAAATGTGGCTCTTGCCACGGGCGTGACCATGCTGGGCTGTCTGGAACATGCCGGCGAAGTGGAAGGGATGCTCGGCAGGATGATTATGGATGCCATGGAAGATGCCATCCGGGAGAACCTGGACCAAGAACGGAAGGACAAAAAGATTTTGGAACACGTAAATTTGGTGGCGGCAAAGGCGAAGGATTTGGCACAGGATTTGCAGCGCAAAGTAACGGCGGCGGAATTGGCGGCGGAAACGGATTTGTCCGAAGACGATGTTTTGGAGGCAGTCCGTATGAGCGGCGGAAAGATTGAGTATATTATAAAGGAAGATGCATGATGGGTGCGGATACGGATTTTAAGTACATTCTTCAGGATGCGGGACAGATTTACCTGGGCGCCCGCTTTTCGTATGAAGAACTGCTGGCGGAGGAAATGGCTCCTTTTAAGTTAAAAACGGTGGTTTCCCAATACATCCTGAAAGAAGTGGATGCCTGCGCAACGCTGGAGAGCCATTTTTACCATATGACAGAGGATTCCTTCGCGTTTCAGACGTACCGGGAGCTGAAGGTAAAAGTGAAGGCAAGCGTACCGGAGCGGAAGAAAAGCCTGACAGGGAAGGAACGGTGTGTTTATAAGGACAGGGTTTATCCCTTAAAGGAGTTTGCGCAGATGAATTTGGCAAAAAAGAAACAGGCAGGTTTGATTATCCGGGAAATTTCGGTTTCCAAACTGGGATTAATGACATTTACGGTGTAAATGATGCAAATTATGGAAGAAAAAACAGGAAGGAAGGACGTAGAAAGGCATGAAATATGGAAAAACATCAGAAAACAGTTTAAGGGGACTGGCAGCGTATGAGGTGCTGGAGGCGCGGGAAATCGGGGATTTGGCTTCGGACGGATATCTGCTGCGCCATAAGAAGACGGGGGCAAGAATCCTGCTATTGTCCAATGAGGACGATAATAAGGTATTTTACATCGGATTCCGCACACCGCCCACGGACAGTACGGGGGTGGCGCATATCATCGAACATACGGTGCTTTGCGGCTCGGAACATTTTCCGGTAAAGGATCCTTTCATTGAGCTGGCAAAAGGCTCCTTAAATACATTCTTAAATGCCATGACCTATCCGGACAAGACCGTGTATCCGGTGGCGAGCTGCAACGGGAAAGATTTCCGTAACCTGATGCATGTTTATTTGGACGCGGTATTCCATCCGAATATATACCGGGAGGAAAAGATTTTCAGACAGGAGGGCTGGCATTACGAGCTGGAGGATGCCGCGGATGAATTAACCATAAACGGTGTGGTTTATAACGAAATGAAAGGGGCGTATTCCTCTCCCGACGATGTGCTGGAGCGGGAAGCGTTTAATTCGCTGTTCCCCGATACGCCTTACGGCACGGAATCCGGCGGGGACCCGGATGTGATACCGGAGCTTACTTACGAAAATTATTTGGATTTCCATAGGAAATATTATCATCCTTCCAACAGCTATATCTACCTGTACGGCGACATGGATATGGCGGAACA
>CANTGP010000484.1 GCA_947653315.1 uncultured Lachnospiraceae bacterium | reverse complement strand
TACTTACTTTCCTGATACCACATGACGGGCTCCCCGCCCAAAGCGGTAATGATACCGTTTAAGTACCCACGCTCCGGCGTCAGTAATGCATACACGAAATAACTGACCACTACCCATGACATAAAATAGGGCAGGAACATCATGGTCTGGTATACCCTTGATCCCCCTTTGTTCCTCATGTTGCTAAGCAGCAATGCTCCCCCCACCGCCACGCCGGCGCTGATGATAATAAACGCAATGTTGTAAAGAATCGTATTTTTTAACAGCATGGTAAAGGAATTGGATACAAAAAAGTACCTGAAATTCCCAAACCCCGCCCATTCGCTGTGCAGCAGGTTATAAATAAAACCGTGCCCGCCCGGCGCAAGCCGGTACACCTTAAAGGCGATAATGATACCAAACATCGGCAGATATGCAAAAATCAGATACCACAGCAGGGTCGGCGCCGACAGCATAAATAATTCCGTATCGTCCCTGCTCCACCGTTTCCTTAAGACTTTCCCCTTTCTCCCGCCTTCTTTGTTCCGCATTGTTTTCCTACTCATTCATGCCCTTCCTCCTTGTTTCCATTTATTATTAATTGCAATTAATTTCGGTTGTTTCCGAGGACTTCCACGCATCCACCTGTCTCTGCATTTCGTCCATGACATCCTGTATCCCCGCATCTTCCAGCTTTTTATTCAGCTTTGGCAGATACCGGTCAGGGTCCACGCTTCCCGTATACAACGCTTTCCCGAACTCATCCAGTATCTTTCGGAATGCCGCCGCCTGTACGCCCACGGGCTCCAAGTCAAAATCGAACCCAAAAGAGGGCGCTTCCACGGAAGCATCATTAAATTCCTTCACCACCATCCATTTGTCCAAAGGTTCCTGTTCCAGCACATACGTGTGGAACATCCCGCCCTGTACCCAATAGGGTACGGAATAGTTTTTGGCGGAATCTTCGTCGAGTTTTATTTTAAAGCCGTAAGCATATGCATTTCCTTCCACGGCAGCCCTTTCGGCTTCGTCCGCCTGCGTTTTTTCCCAATGTATTCCCTCGATGCCGTAATTCAACAGATTCCGCAGGTATTCGTCCGTATAAATCAGGTTCAGCAGTTCCATCGCCTTTTCCGGGTGCTCCGAATTCCGGTTGATTGCCGTCATGGCTCCCCTTGCCGAGGCATTCGTAATCTTAACGTCCATGATCGGCGACACCACCACTTCATACCCCAAATCCTTACTCCATGTCAGTTCCGCAAAGGGATGCCCATCCCCCTTCGTCACAAACCGCTTTACCGATTTATCGTCGGAAGCAACCGCCGCATCCTTATTGATATAACCGGCAAGGTAATATTTGCGCATGGTCTTTAACGCGGATTGCATTTTCTCCGTTTCAAAGACATTCTTAACCACCAGCCCGTCATCGTCATATTCAATCCCTACCGGGTCCTGTATTTTATCCATATAGGTGGGCGCCGTGTAATCTTTGGTCAGGTACATGGGAACCACATCCGGTTCCTTTTCCTTAATCAGCGCAAGCCACGGCTCCAAATCCTCCAGGGAATGAATGTCTTCATACGGGATACCATATTTATCCACGTACTCTTTCGTAAATACCCACATGGGGCAGTTTCCGATTTCTTTTTCGCTCGGAACGCCGTAAATGCTGCCTCCCACTTTCGCCGCTTTCCAAAAACGGCAGTCGATTCCGTCATACATCGTTTTCCCCTGTTCCCGCAAAAGCCCATCCAGCTCCAAAAATGCCCCTTTTTGGACGTTTTGGAGAAAATCATTGGTCCATGAACTGGTAAAACAAAGATCCCACGCATCATCCGTATTCATCACCACCTGCATCTTCTGGCTGTAATCCGCCCATCCGACCTTTACCACCGTAAGCCTCACGCCGATTTTCCCCCGGATATATTGGTTGACTTCATCCAAAACCATTGGGTCATCCTTCTGTGCCTCCCCTACCTGATACCAAATCAGCGTAACCGGTTCTTCTTCCGCATTCCCCGCTTCCGCATTTTTTCCGCATCCGGGATAAATCCCCATACTAAGAATGAAAAGTACCGCCGTCATCATCCATGCCGTTATCCTGTTCCTGCTTTTATGTCCGAACTTACCCATTTTTTTCTTATCCATTTTTTCCTTAACCTATTTTTTTCTTACCTATTTTTTTCCGCTTTTCTTATTGTCCCTGTTCCTTTTGCTGCCCCGTATCCGCTTTGGCGGACGCTGACGCCCCGCCGCTTCCCGTCTGTCCGTTTTCGTTAATAAAATAATACCCTTAACGCCCCGCAAATCCTAGTCGAAAATTTCCAGTTTCCCTGTACAAATTCTAGAACCGGAGCGCGTTTGGGAAATGCCCGAAAATGCCCCGGAAGACAAAGCGCTTCCGGGGCATTTTCGTTCCGTTCCTCAATATTTTTTTACCGCCCGCAGCGATGCCGGGGATACTCCGTAACACTGTTTAAACTTCCGGTAAAAATAACTGGTATCCGGGTACCCGACCTCTTTTGCAATATCGTTAATCTTCATGTTTGTGTTTAAGATCAGGTCTTTCGCTATTTTATTCTTCGTATTGCTTAAATACTGCGTGAAGGAGCATCCGGCTTCCTTTTGATACTTTTCAATATTCTCTCTGTCTTCTCTAAGAAATTCCTCCATCT
>CANTGP010000483.1 GCA_947653315.1 uncultured Lachnospiraceae bacterium | reverse complement strand
CTGTTCAAAAAAATGGTGGTATTTCTTATTGTTTCCAAAGGGCGGTTTATGACCGCATTAGGCGGCGTTGTTTGACGAACACGGTATTTTAATACCGTGTGAGGAGTTTCGCCGCCGTGGTCATAAACCGCCTTTTGGAAACAATTAGAAATAGCCCATTTTTGCAGTCAGGTTTGAAAAGCTACCGGCAAGGGGAGCACAGGGCGGCAGGGACAAACCGGGGCAGGGCATCCCGTTCCTGGCTTTTGCGTCCGGCATCCGCAAAAAAACAGGAAACCTCATTTGGTTTCCTGTTTCAGCGTGCCGCCAATCTATTACCTGTTTTCGGTCGCTTTCTTCGCCCGCTTCCCTGCACGCGCCGATTTTCCTTTTTTCACCAGCACCACAAGCAAAACCAATACCGCCGCGCCGCCAAGGACGCAGACTACGGTAATCCACATACCCGACGGTTCTTCCACGATACAAAAGGACTGTTCCGCCCCCGTCATATCCACCTGCAGGTATTGTCCCCGCGCCTTGCTTTCCAACTCTTTCCACGCACCGTCCCGGTATCCCCATACCGCCGCATCCCCGTACGGGTTTAAAAGCCGGACGGCAAAAGTATCCGTATTTTTGATTCCCGCATTTTCCAACGCAATATCATAAATCACATGTTCCCTGCCATGGACCTTTTCCGGCGGCTCTATGGTCCCGATACCGGCACGGAGCACCGTATCCTCCGTAAACCGCTGTTCCACCAGCGCATAAGGTTTTTCATAACTGCCGTTTCCGTCCGCCGCCTGTGCACCGTTGCTTTGTACTACCGTTACATCTTCCTTATATTCGCCCGTCACAAGCAGATTGCCCGTCATCACCTGACCGGAATAATCCGGCCAGGTACCGTAATACCCTTCCCTTTGGGGTATTGCCGGATAATCCAGTACGGACAGACTTTCCCCGAATTTCACTTCCTGTACGCCCAGATACATACCGTCCACCCTGAAAATGGCTTTCAAGTGACGGAACTGTGACGGAAGATTTTCCACGGTCAGCAGTTCTCCGTAACTGATGGGTTCCGCAACGCCCACATAGCTGATATCGTCGATGCCGTAAAGATTCTCGCCTACATAATAGTTGCCGCTTACCTTGACTTCCTCGCCGTTTAAGGCATCGTCATAATTTACGGTCTGTCCCGCAATGGCTCCTTTCCGCCCTATGGATGCCTCACAATCCACCATGGCATAACAGTCTTTCAGGGTATCCGCATATCCCGCAATCCCTCCTACGTTTTTCCCGCCGGAAACGGAGCAGAGCGCATAACAGCGTTTTATCATCGTATACGATTCCCCACAGATGCCGCCCACATAATCCCCTTCCGTACTTTCCACGCTTCCGTATCCTTCCGAATCCACCACAATACCGTGCCGCATATATCCCACGATACCACCGGCGCCGTCTTTCTTCGCCGTCACATAGCCTTCGTTGACACTGTCCGTAATGATGCACTTTGTAAAGTACCTGCTGCCAATCCGGTAATCCACACTTCCCGCCGCACTGTCCTCCGGGTCTTCCTCATCGATGGACATGGCTCCCGCCACGCCGCCCACGTTAATATCACCTCTGACGATTCCCTTATTGGTACAATTATTCGTCTTTCCGGTGGTAATATTGGTTGTGTCTTCCAAATCAATGTCTTCGTAAAGCTCCTCCATACTGATGTCCCCGTAATGGATTACGTTATCCGCCAGCAGGTTAAAGATTACATTAATCTGGTTATTGACTGCCCTTAAATCATCGTTTACCACATCCGTATAATCGGAGGCATTCCCGCTTAAATTCCTGATGCTGTCCGACATGCCTTTCAATTGGTCGTGCAGATTCACCCTGTTGGTGTCAAATTCCGCGCCCAGCTTGGAAAAACGGATATCCGGCTGCCCGTTCACATAATCCACCATACCCTTAGCTTCCCTGGTCGCCGATTTCACGGAATCCATGGCGCCTTGCATATGCTGCAGCGCCGCCTTGACTTCCTCCCCAACCACTTCCATTTTGTCCGCCGCCTGCTGTCCCAATATATTGGAAACCACCGTCAAATTACCGAGTACGGCGGACGTGGCCCCCGACATTTCTTCCAGGGCTTTGGAAAGTTCGGCAAGCTGTTCGGCCGTTGCGCCGGAACTTTCCTGTATCTCCCGAATGATGGCATTCACTTTCTCCGCAGCCGCCTGCTGTGCCTTAATCGCGCTCTCGATATCTCCTTTGGCGCTGTCCACCGCCTGTGACTTATCCAATTTGCGGAAAGAAATATTTACCCGGTAAACATTGCCGCCGTTTACGTCAAACCGGTATGTATATTCGCCGTCCCCGGACCTTGCGACGGGTACGCTCCCTCCCTGCGCCGTTACGGTGGGAATTCCGTCCACGGTATACGCCCCGTCGGGATTTACGGTCAGGGACGCCGTACCTCCGTCTACCGTGCAGGACGCATTACCGCTCAGGTTGGAAGACAGTATAATCACCGGTTCTTTGACACCGGTATCCCCTGCGGGCTCCCTGCTGCCGGACTCGGCTCCTGTCACCGTTTCTTCTTCCGTTTCCGCAGTGTTTCCGCTTCCGTCCCCCACACCGTCTCCCGTTTCCGCCGGATTTCCGCTTCCGTCCCCTGCCTCCGCAGTGTTTCCGCTT
>CANTGP010000482.1 GCA_947653315.1 uncultured Lachnospiraceae bacterium | reverse complement strand
TGCTGGCAACATTGGTTTGTTTTCTTAAAAGGGACGGGCGCTTGGCGGATTTGGATGTGATTGCCGACGAGGAGGCAAGGAAGCAGCTATATAAGGAGTATCATTTGGTGGAATGATGGAAATAACAACAGAATCAGGTCAGAAAGACAAGAGCCTGCCGAAACGGTAGGCTCTGTTTGAGGAATATGCCGGCAAAGCCGGCGGGTGCCCGGCGCGCGAGTAGGGAGAAAATCTTCCCTACTCGATTCTAATATTTAACTTTCCAAGAAGTGCCGCTGGGTAGCGATTTCATCGGGGATACCCGCGGAGCCTTTGTTTAACTTTTGGTAAAGGTTATCCATATGGTGCAGCTTTTGTGAATTTTTAATGTCATAACGCTCCAGGATTTCCTTGTAAAGCGGGTTGGCTTTTAGTTTTTCACGGACTGCCTTGGAGAAGGGACAGTAAGTGAAAAGGATATTCCTTGCCACTTTATTCATGCGCGGGGAACCGGCGCCTTCATAAAGAACCCATGTGACATAATCGCGGACGAACATTTCCTTGTAGTTGTTCTTTGCCTTCTGCATGGCGGATTTGATTTTATCCTTTGCTTCCGGCGTAAGGTCATGGTTCTTTTTATAGAACTGGATATAATCGAAATATTCACTGGTGAGCGAAGGTTCCGAAAGATCATTCCAACGGGCGCCCTGTACGCGCTTGCACATTTCCCAACGGTATTCGCCGGTCAGCCTTGCAATGGTGGACATAAGGTCTTCCATTTGGAAAACAGAGGTCATGACGCGCGCCGGCGTGGTGCGGCGTTTCCCTTCAATTTCCTGCCACATGACGCCGCGGATGCCGATGTTCGGCATCAGGATGATGTCCGGAAGGATTTCCACATTGACCGTTTCCTTTGCAATACCGATTTCCGGATTGGAATAAAAGGTTTCACGGTAGTAGGCGCCAAAATCAAGGGCGCGGATTTCGTTCAGGGCTTCATTTGCTTTTTGGGCAGTTACCAGGGATTTCTCCAAATCCTTTAATACATTGTGTTCCGAGAAGACGGGACAGAATGTCGTCAGTCTTCCGAAAGTAATCTTATTGACCAGCGGGAACATGTTTTCCAGCTCGAACAGGACCTTTGCGGATTTGTCGTCCGCCATTTCCTTTTCCTTTTGGGCAGTAATTTTTCCGGTGGTCTTCAGTTCATGGATGTAAGCGGTATAGTCCGCATCAAATTCGTTGCGGCTCGGTTCTTTTCTGCCTTCGTAAATCGCCTTCATCCATTCATATACCGTATATACGTGGTTTTCCGGTGAGGAAGGAAAATGTTCCGCGATGGAATACAGGTAAGATGCATTTTCCCTGCCGGCCAGTTCTTCGTCCACATAGCCGAACAGGAAGAACATTTTTACAACGGCAGGAATGTCGGAGTCCTTCAGGCTTTCTTTAAAGGCGGAAACATATACTTTATAGAAGGTCTTCGTAAGACTGAGCCGGAGTTTCCGGTTGGCATCGTCGGTGGAGTTTTTGTCAATCTGCTTTTTGTATTCGGTAATCTGTTTGCGGAATGCATCGGCAGTTTCCGGTTCGCAGCGGGCATAGTCCAAAATAGTATTTAAGGAACCGGCAATGGCATCTGCATTCTGCGTCCGTTCCGGCTTCCCTTCTGCCGTTCCGGTACCGTTTTCCTCCAGGGCAGCGAGGAATTCCTTGTATTCGCGCACCCTGGTGTCATACAGGGTACGGTCGATGGAACCGATGCTTTCCAAATGAAGCATCATGCGGCCAACGGCGGCAATGACGGCAGTGGAATCTTCCTGTCCATGCCCGATGCGGGCGAGGAGGGAGGTGTAGAGGTCAAACAAATCCAAACGGTTTTCGTTCATCAGTACCCTTGCGAGATCCGCCTTGTAATCATACATAAGATGGCATACCGACATGATGCTGCTGACATCCAGGCTGGTTTTCATTAAAAGGCCGTTTACGAAATGGCAGGTTGGCACTTTGCTTGCGGAAAGTGCAGGTGTTAGGATGGCCGCCATGTTTTCATAATAGTCTGTCAGCCATGCCGGAATGTCTTCTTCCAAAACGAGGGGGGAGAGGTTTTCCAGCTCCGGCAGCAGCCTGGGGGAAATGGAATAACGCTCACAGAACGTGCAGTATTCCCGGTAACTGTCCGTCAGGTAACGGTAGAGGCTGTCACAGTCATATTTGGTCAGTTCATAGGCTTCCATGACATCCCTCATCTGCTTTAATCCCGATTTCACCACAAGGGGGGTGAAGTCCGGTTTCTTGGAAAGCAGGTCGGACAGTTTTCCGGTTTTATACGGGAACGATGCCACGGTGACGTCGTCCGCCGCGATGTAGGTGAAAACATAGGAATCGTGCTGCAGCGCGCACAGACCTATGATATCCCCTTTGTCCAAAAAAAATTCGCCGTCTGAGTATACGGCGCGCACGGTGCCTTTTACAATCATATGCAAAAATTGGAACGGCTGGCCGCTTTGGCAGATCACGGCTCCGCTTGTAAATTCTTTTGCCATAATATCCTCCTAAAAACCTTATAATAGTTTTATTATACTAATTTTGCGCTTCAAATACAACATGAGATTACTTTTTTTGATAAGGTTGCTGTACATTTTGACATTTTATGTTATACTCTACTAGAGCGTGTTTGAAAATTCATTCC
>CANTGP010000481.1 GCA_947653315.1 uncultured Lachnospiraceae bacterium | reverse complement strand
GAAAATGGGCGATTTAGCAAATGTTTATAACACAATCAGACAAGTTCCTAAAAATGCCAAAGTGTTCAACTATGGATTGCATTCATATTGGATAAACGAATAACCAGTGCCTCCCAAAGTATACAAGATGCAGACCGCTTTGCGGATAAATTTATTGGGATTACAACTTATGTGCCGCCTAAAGACTTAGCAGTAGTTTTAACAAGATATTCAAAAGATTTTCAAGAATGGGGGCGGCAGCCAAGACCAAATATAAAAGAACAGTGATATTGGATATGAAAAACCCGTCGGAAAAAACGCACGGAAAACCGGGACAGGCAATCCCGCTGCCGGCCCGTCAAAAATCCCTTCCGTGCGTCCGCTAAAAAACCTTCCCCCTTCACTGCACCTTAAACCTGCGGATTGCCCCCGTCAGCTTCTTTGCCTCCTCGTCCAGCCTTCCCGTCGCTTCCTTCAATTCCTTCACGGCGCTTACCTGAAGCCCCGCCTCGTCCTTCATCCGGTTAGTGGATGCAAGCGTCTGCATGGACACCTCGGAGATATTTGCCACCGCTTCCATGGTACGGTTTTTGCTCCGTTCCATATTCCGCATGTTACCCGCAATCTTTTCTATTTTTCCGGCAAGCCCGTCCACGCTTCCGCTCATTTCGCGGAATGCTTCCACCGTGTCGTCCATTGCCGCTTCCTGTTCTTCCACAATCTTCTCGGATTCCCTCGCCACCAGTACCGTATCCTGCGTGCCGCTTTCAATGCGGTCCACGATGGTCCCGATACGTTCCACCGACTTCATGGATTCCTCGGATAGTTTCCTTATTTCTTCCGCCACTACCGCAAAGCCTTTTCCGGCATCCCCGATGCGGGCTGCCTCAATCCTTGCATTTAAGGAAAGCAGCTTGGTTCTTTCCGCTATCCCTTTAATGGAATCGATGATATCCGTAATCGCTTTTGTTTCTTCCGCCAGGGCTTCAATCTTGCCGATGACCTGCCCGGTAACATGCGCGGTTTCATCCGCCTTATCTTCCAAAAGGCGGATAGCGGACAGTCCTTGTTCCACCACCCTTTTGCTTTTACCGGCACGTTTCATGGCGCTTTCGGTTTCCCTGTCCACCTGCTCGATCTGTTCCGCCAGTTCGTCCATTTTGGCAAGACAATGCTCCACTTCCTCTTTTTGCCGGGAAACGCCCCCGTTCACTTCTAAAATGGCATCCTCAATATTGCCCGTCGTCACCATCATCCGTCCCGAAGTATCCGTTACGCGCATGACAGACGTAAGCACCTGTCCCGAAACATGCCCCGCTTTTTGAATCAGTTCTTTGGTATTGGACAGCATGTCGCCCGCATGGTCCCCCAGCGTCCGGAATTCGTCCCTGCCCTTCGCCTCCACCGTCACGGTCAGGTCCCCTTCCGCCACGGACTTCATCACCTTACTGATGCGCTTGATGGAGGCATTGATTCCGGTGGAAATGACGGCCCCCGTACAAACCGCTATGGCAAGCGCCAAAAGTACGATGACCACCGTTGCCGTTTTTATATCCTTTAGGTTGGAAGTAATCAATACCTGCGGAATCATAGTACAGACCGTAAATCCCGTATTTCCCACCTTGGAAAGAAGCAGGAGATAGTCCTCACCCCCATATTCGATGTAAACGGATTGGCTTTCTTCCGCCCCTGCCAAAAAATCAGGATATGCATCCAGTCCGGCAAAAGCAACCGTATCCTCCCCGCCGGAAATCTGCCTGCCGTCCCCCGTCACCAGCGCGCACATGCTCCCTTCCCCTAAATCCATCCGGATTAACGGCTCCCTTGCCGCTTCCATGGAAATGTCCATGACAATCATCCCCACAGGCTCCGACGACGTATCCGTGATATTCCTCTTTACACAAAAAGCATATTCCCCAAAATCCTGGCCCGTCATGGCATCCAAATCATTGTGGTAACCCGCAAATACAACGCCTTCTCCCGCCTGCGCCATTCCCCTTCCTTCTTCCGATTCCATGTAAGCCCCGTATTCCGGTTTTTTCAGTCCCAAATAGGAAATACATTCGTTTCCGTATCCGCCAAACGCATAAATGCCGTTGACAAAGCTGCCGGAAAACGCATCCATGAACATTGCTTTTTGGATTTCCAAAAACTTCTTTTTTTCCTGCAGCGGTTCATCCCTGTACGCGCCCCGGTAATAGGCGCGCAGGGAATTATCAATGGCAATCTGGCTGCAGTTTACCGCGACGGTATCCATCATCAGCCCGTAATATTCCGCCGTTTTCCCGATGGCGGTTTCCATGGATACCTCATAGTTGTTAATGATTGTCTCGGCAGCCCTTTGGTAAGAAATAATGCCGAGCACAACAATCAGGACGATTGGAATCAGATAACTAACCGCCAGCTTTCCCCTGATACTGCACAATAACGCCTTCCGCTTCCTTAACCCGCATGAATCCTTCATATACCCACACCCCCTGTCCTGCCCGTCAGGAGTTTCCCCATCCCCTGACGGCGGCACAACACACCGCATTAATTACCTTTCGGTTTCATTATACCGTGTCCCCGGTTTTTTACGGTATTGCCATTCCTGTGAATATTTGACGATTCTTGCCCTATTTTGGCGCCTCTTTTTTCCGTGATTTTTCGGCACCGCCTGTCCCGTTACTTCTTTTTTACCGGAACCCAGAGTTCGCAGAACAAATCT
>CANTGP010000480.1 GCA_947653315.1 uncultured Lachnospiraceae bacterium | reverse complement strand
AAAATATGTGTTCAAATTCTTTAAAAAATATAAAATCATAATACCCCGTAAAAATTCATAAAGATTTGAAAAAAAACAGATTCCGTGGTATTCTTTTTAATGTATGTATTCAGGTGCCGCCGTTACATGCTGCGGCGGCAGGAAAGAGAGGCATTATGAAGGCATTAAGTAAACTATTGGGGCAGCTCCGTTATGAGTGCATTGCCGGGACGGTGGATGTACAGGTGGGCGCAGTAGTGTACGATTCGAGGAAAGTGACGGAAGGATGTCTGTTTCTCTGTATTGCGGGTGCGAATGCGGATGGGCATGATTTTGCGGCGGATGTGGTGGAAAAGGGCGCAAGGGTGCTGGTGGTAGAAAGGGATGTTGCACTTCCCGAAGCGATGCTCCCGCCGCAAAAGGAAGTGACCGTTATTAAGGTTGCCGATACCCGTTATGCCATGGCATTCCTTGCCGCGGAATGGTTCGAAAATCCGGCGCGGGAGATGAAAACCATCGGCATAACGGGAACGAAGGGCAAGACCACCACCACTTATATGGTAAAGTCCATTTTGGAACATGCGGGGCATAAGGTGGGTTTGATTGGGACCATAGAAGTCATTATCGGGGAGAAACGGATTCATGCGGTGAATACCACGCCGGAATCTTATCTGCTGCAGGAATACCTGCGCCAAATGGCGGATGCGGGCTGTGACGCGGTGGTGATGGAAGTATCTTCGCAAGGGTTAAAACTGCACCGCACGCAGGGATTTACTTTTGATTTCGGTATTTTCACCAATTTGGAGCCGGACCATATCGGACCGAACGAACATGCGGATTTTGAGGAATATTTAAGCTGTAAAGGACTGCTGTTCAAACAGTGCAGGGTGGGTATCGTGAACCGTGACGATATCCATTGGGAGAAAGTGACGGCGGGACATACGTGTGAATTGGAGACTTACGGTTTTGCCCGGGATGCCGACCTGCGGGCGGAGGATTTGGAACTGGTAAAGAAACCGGGCGAGTTGGGCGTGTCTTTTCATGTTAAGGGACAGATGGACTTTTGCGTGGAAGTGCCGACACCGGGCAGGTTCAGTGTCTATAATGCGCTGACTGCCATTGCAATCTGCCGCCATTTCGGTGTGGAGCCGGAAGCAATCCGTGCGGCTCTTTTGGAGGCAAAGGTAAAAGGCAGGATTGAGATGGTGAAGGTGTCCGATGCGTTTACGCTGTTGATTGATTATGCGCACAATGCCATGAGTTTGGAGAGTCTGCTGGGAACCTTAAGGGAATACGAGCCGAACCGTCTCGTGTGTCTGTTTGGGTGCGGGGGGAACCGTTCTAAGTTAAGACGGTATGAAATGGGGGAGGTCAGCGGGAAGCTGGCGGATTTCACCATTATCACTTCGGATAATCCGAGGTTTGAGGAACCCCTGGACATTATCAGGGATATTGAGACCGGCATAGGCAGGACGGAAGGAAAGTATGTGGAAATCTGTGACCGGAAAGAAGCCATTGCCTATGCCATCGACCATGGGGAACCGGGCGATATTATCGTCCTTGCAGGAAAAGGACATGAGGATTACCAGGAGATAAAAGGGGTGAAATACCCGATGGACGAAAGAGACCTGATTCGTGAGATTCTTAAGGAGCGCGGATGGAAGTAAATACTGCGAAATATGCAAACATCATCATCGACATATCCCATGAAAAGCTGGACCGGACCTTCCAGTATGTGATTCCGGAAACCCTTCGCGGCAGGGTGGAGGTTGGAAGCTGCGTATCGGTACCTTTCGGTGCGGGCAACCATTTGAGGAAAGGATACTGCATCGGTCTGACGGACAGGGCGGAATATGCGCCGGAAAAACTGAAGGAGATTGCCGCCCTGGAGGAAAAAAGTGTGCAGGCAAAGGACCGCTATATCCGGTTGGCGGCATGGATGAAGGAACAATATGGTTCTACGATGATTATGGCGTTAAAAACCGTTCTCCCCGTGAAAAAGAAGATGAAGCAGGCGCAGAAAAAAAGTTGCCGTCTCCTGCTCAAAAGACCGGAGGCGGAAGCGTTTTTGGATGAATGCGTAAGGAAACATTACGCTGCCAAGGCAAGGCTTGTACAGGAATTATTGAAGGTATATGAACTTCCCATGGCGCTTGTGACGGGCAAACTCCATGTCCCCCTGCCGACGCTTAAGGGTATGGAACAGCAGGGGGTGATTAAAATTACCGTGGAAAGCTCCTACCGCAATCCGGTAAAGCTGTCTGACGGTTTGTCCGACCGGCGGATGGAGCAGTACGGGAAACGGAAAATTTTAAGCGATGAACAATATGAAACGGCGGCTGCCATCCTTGCGGATTTCGATGCGGGAAAGCGCACGACCTGCCTGCTCCACGGGATTACGGGCAGCGGTAAGACGGAAGTTTATCTGGCTTTAATCGAGGAAATCATAAGAAGGGGCAGGCAGGCAATCGTCCTCATACCGGAAATTGCCCTGACTTACCAAACGTTAATCCGTTTTTATGCCTGTTTCGGGGACCGGGTTTCAGTGATGAATTCCACCCTTTCCATGGGGGAAAAATACGACCAGTGGGAGCGGGCGAAGCAGGGGGAAATCGATGTGATTATCGGTCCCCGTTCCGCCCTGTTTACCCCTTTTCCCCGTTTGGGGTTAATCCTTATCGATGAGGAACATGAGAATACTTACAAAAGC
>CANTGP010000479.1 GCA_947653315.1 uncultured Lachnospiraceae bacterium | reverse complement strand
GCTTCGCAGAAATGCTCACTCTTTTCATTTCCATAGGAACTCTACCTTTCGTCATTGTTGCCGGCATTACTATATTCTCCTCTATCATATACAATTCAAAGAAATAATATTCTTTGTTTCTTGGTTTCCAAGATTATTTTATTCAAATTTCTATCGTTTGTCAAGGCTATGAAGCCTTTTCACTCCCTGACACACTATTGGCATCCCAACTTGACACAACATTACGATTTACATAGCAAATCCTGTATGTTAAATAAGTATTGTGAAAAATCATATACTGCAACTGAATGCAGGCAGAATGGCCGCCCCAAATCTCGACTGCGGTGGAGTTGATTTTACGGATTATAAGACAGAATATTTAAAACTTAAAAGTGAGCACTGGTATTCCATCCGGTTAGGTCTTAAACTACGACCGGATACAGTCTGGCCAACTTAATCCGGGCTCCTTTTTTCTTTTTAATTTTACCAAATTGAGCCACATTTACCTATGTGAACATGGAAAATTATTTTATGAAATTTTTCCACGCCAAGCAGGTTGTCTGTCAGCATCGCCTTGGTTAAGAGCGGGTTCTCATAGCCGTCCTGATCGGTAAGCACAACTTAGTGCGGAGAATGCCCACACCTTGGGCATTCTCTTGCGTGAGACTTAGAACTTCTCCGCGAAATGCCCTTTGGCACGAGTGGCTACGGCTGTCTGTTTGACGGAAAGAAACCGGTGTGCTATCATAGAAACATTGAATGACGGAATACCGTGGGAAATGCGTCCGCCGGGGAACAGGCAGAAGGGGAAAAACATGCATAAGATAAAAGCAGGTGTCATGATATACCAGGTCAGGGTACAGAAGAAAATCCGGCAGAACAGGTTATGCGCGGGACTTTGTACACCCGGGACCTTATCCAAATACGAAAACGGGGAAATCATACCGGACGGGCTGCTGTTCCATTGTTTTATGCAGCGGATGGGAATGAACCCCGGGGATTTTGCCGTTATATTTTCTGCCGAGGAATACCGGTATTATATATGGAAAGAAGCTGTTTTCGGGGCAATCCAAAAACAGGACTGGGAAACGGCGGAACGGCTGTGCCGTGGTGAAATGGCGGCAAACAGGCGTTGCAATGCAAAGATACAGAACCAATTTTACCTGTATGTTTCTTCCGTCCTGGCGGAGAAAAGGGAAGGGGACAACGGGAAGGCGCTGCGGTTGCTGCGGGAGGCGGTGGGCGAAACGGTCCCGTTTGACGAAAAGCATGGGTGGGAAGCATACCAGCTCAGTTCTTTTGAAATCGGATTGGCGGCACTGTATTACTATAAGGGCGGAATCATGCGTCTGCTGCCGGAGGACGAAGTGTTTTCGGGGCTGGAATCCCTGATGGGTTATACCGGGAAAATAATTGCGGACCAACAGGAGCGTGCAAGGCTGGTTCCGGGAATCGTGTGCGCGTTACTGTGTACCTGCCGGGAAATGATGACGGTAAGGGAGAGGTTATCCATGGAGGAAAGTGCGGTAAAGGTTCTGAAGGAAAGTTACCGGCTGTACCATCTGCCGGAGCTTTTGCGTTTTTACTGCATGGATTTGCGTGAGGCCGGACGGGAAGGCGTGGAGGTGTATGAAAAACAGTACCGGGCATTTTTGGAAGCCTTCGGGGATGCCGGATACGGTACGGCATTCCAGCCGGAGCTGTTGTATGACAGCCGCCAGCAGATATACCTGCTGGATGAATACATGCGTTCCTGCCGGGAGATAAGCGGCCTGACGCAGGAGCAGACCAGCGAGGGCATATGCGCCGTGGAGACGTATTCGCGGCTGGAGACCGGCAAGCGCGCGCCGCACCGGAAAGAGCGGGAGGCAATCGTGGAACGGCTGGATATCGGCTGGGGTTTTTTCCGGGGTGATTTGGAGACCGTGGATTACCGGGCATTTGAAAACCTCCATCGGTATAAGGAGGCTGTAGCGAGAAAGGACTGGGAAAAGGCCGGGGGATTTTTGGAAAAAATCAGGGCAGGCATTGACATGGAAAGCGTGGGAAACAGACAGTTTGTGGGGGCAATGGAGAATTTGGTGGCCCTTAAAACGGGCAAAATGGATGCGGGGGAATTTTTCCGGAAGGACAAAGAATTACTGGGGCTGTCCATAAAGGAAGAAAATTTGGAAAGGACGGAACTGTATTATTTTTCCTATGTCGAGATGATTCTGTATGCACATATGGCGAACGCGCTGGGGATACAGGGGAAGAAAAGGGAAGGGATTGCGTTATTGTCGGGGATGTTTAAGAAACTGGAGAAAAGCCAGGTGGGTTTTGAGTATTGGTGGGAAGGACTCAAGGTGTCCATATTTAATATGGCGAACATGCTGTCGGACATTGGGGAGTACGGGGCATCCCTGGAATATATGAATGACTTTATTCATATGTGTTTTAAACTGTCAGATGGGAAGTATGTGGCAAATGGTATTTGTGAAAAAGCAGTGGATTTGGACAGGCTGGGAAAAACAGAGAAAGCAACCTCCGAAAGGTTGCTTGTGCAGGCATTTTATCTTACTGATTTTTATGGTTTGAATAAAAACCATGGCATAGTAAAAAAATATTATGATATGTATTATCAAAAAAATAAACAGTGGTATTCAGTGCATGGCACAAATTAGAACCATTCTTCTTCCCAACCATTTAAAGGCTGAACCCCATTATCGCCCGGAACAGGG
>CANTGP010000478.1 GCA_947653315.1 uncultured Lachnospiraceae bacterium | reverse complement strand
CGACGGAGGAAACCGACGGGGATAGCGAATTTTGGGATCGCTTTTTTAACGAATCCGGTTATGACGAAGGTACGGAATACCAGTATTATGATTATTATAACGATTATGGCATGGAAAGATATGACGTGGTATATGACAGGAGATGGAACATTGGCACGGAGGAGGCCGGGAGGCTCCATGACCGGCTCCGGTTTGATACGAATGTCCTTTACCGGGTTGAGAGAGACGGGGAAGTGTTGTATACCAATCGGGAAAACTTGGGGCAGGAAGACCGCGCCGGTTCTGCGGATACGGTAGCCGTCGATGAGGAACATGTATTTGTGATGCCGGAAGGATATCATTACCTGCTTTATTATGACGGTACATCGTTAAAGGCATGGAAAGACGGAAAGAAGACGGTACTTTGGAGTGCGGAATATGAGCCGGGCTGCGGCTGGTATATTCCGGGATACGGAAATATACCGGTGGATGAACTCTATAAGGAATCCAAAGTCTACATGGCAGTGGCTAAAACTCCGGTAAGTATTGTAAAGAGGGATTTTGACGGAAGCGGGAAGACTTTTTACAGCAACCAGCTCGTACAGATTGCCAGGCGGAGTAAGGACAGGGAGGCAGTTTACCGGAATTGGATATACAGCCTGATGGCATCGCTTGTCTGTATCGGGGCAGGGCTGTCCCTGCGCGGCTACCGGAAGGAAGCATATGAAAAAATGGCAAAGGTGACGGGGAAAATTTGGTTTGAAGTCAAATTGCTGCCGTTACTGGCGCTCCTTCTTATTTTTGGTATCGGAATTATACGGATACTTTTTCGGATAAAGGACGAATGGTGGTATGGAAGGGATTCTCTTTATGAATTGTCCGCCGCCATGCGGGATATTTACCTTGGCTTAAATCCCGGAACCATGGGAAGTTTGAAGCTGGCAGTATTGTTTGCGGTGTTTTTCTGCTGCTGCGGTATCCTGTGGCTGTTTTTTGTAAATGATATCCGTTACCGCAAAAAACCGTGGGAAAACAGTCTGACGGGGAAAATTATCCGTTTATTCCGTACTTCCATGCTGAAGCTGCCGCTCAGTAAACGGATGGTATGGTATGGGTTATGGGTGTTTTTACTTGGTATGGCGGCAGGGCTGTTTTGGGTTACGGTATTCCTTTCCCGCCGGAGGGGTATCCGGATGCTGTTGGTTTCTTTTGTCCTGTTGGCGGCGGTTTTGGTTCTTCAATACCTGTATGTCAGGAATATGCGCAGGCTGGCGGAGGACATGGACTGCCTGGTGGGGCAGATAGAAGCCGTACACGGCGGAAACCTGCGGGAAGACATGGAGCTGTCCGAAGGCTCCGGTCTGTCGGAAGCCATGGAAAAATTAAGGGATATCAGGGACGGAATGGACCATGCAATTGAGGAGCGGATGAAAAGCGAGCGCATGAAAGTAGAATTGATTGCCAACGTTTCCCATGACATAAAGACACCTTTAACATCCATTATCAGCTATGTGGAGCTGTTAAGGATGGAAGACGGGCTGCCGGAGCATGTGAAGGAGTATGTGGCTGTTTTAGGGCAAAAATCCCAACGGCTGAAAACCATGGTACAGGATGTGTTCGAGGTGAGCAAGGCGGCGTCCGGGGAACTGCCGGTGCATATGGAAGACTTGGATTTGTGTAAACTAATCAGCCAGACCATGGCGGATATGCAGGAAGATATTGCAGCGAGTCCGGTCAGCATCAAATGTGAAATGCCGGAGGGCGCCGTGACGGTTCATGCGGACGGCGACAGGCTGTACCGGGTATTCCAAAACCTGATACAGAATGCCTTGAAATATTCGTTGGAAGGCTCCCGGGTTTATATCCGTCTGCGGGTGGAGGATCATGTAGCGGCTGCGGACGTGAAGAATACGTCAAAGGAGGAGCTGCCGTCCGACCGTGATTTTACCGAACGTTTTATCCGCGGCGACAAGAGCCGGACGGACGGGGGCAGCGGTCTGGGGCTTTCCATTGCCCAAAGTTTTACGGAAGCCTGCGGAGGCAGTTTCCGCGTGGAGACGATTGCGGATTTGTTTGTGGTTACGGTTCTGTTTGATGTGGTTTCCTAAATAGGGTAATAATTTTCCCCTGCCGGTATTTTTGGGATACGGCAGGGGATTTTGGATTTGTTCTTATATTTTATAAATACAACATTTCTTTTCTTCTTTATACATAGCCGGAAATACGGGAAAATAAGGCTTCTGCCCAAGGAATAAACGCATATTTTGGAGAAAGCATTTGCCTGTGACGGAGGAAAACAGGACGGGAATGCGGCGAAGTTAACGGGAAAAAAGGAGTATGAATCCGGCGCGGATTACCGTATTGCCGGACAAAGAGGACGGGAGACGACGGGTAATTTAACGAAAGAAATGGAGTATACCGTTTCTTTTAACGCTAAAAATGGAGCGTGGCTATTTGAACGCACATTTTGGAGTGTCATGGGCGGAAAGTAACGCAGAAAATGTAGTCCTTTGTGGATTTTTTACATAGTATTTGGAGAAACGGGGCGGTTTAGCCGGATAGAACTCCAAAATATGCGTTAGTTAAATCCCCATTTTATGTAAAGTAAATGTAAGAACGGTTATATTGCCGAAAATGCGTAAACCCACTATATTTAGTGTTTTTTTTATTGACAAAACACTATGGAAAAGCGGATAATATGGTTTAGACGAGAAAAATGGAGC
>CANTGP010000477.1 GCA_947653315.1 uncultured Lachnospiraceae bacterium | reverse complement strand
AAAAAAGAGACCAGCGGAAAGGGGAGACAGCAAATGCGGCAGATTGACGGACATACCAGGTTGTGCGGTTTAATCGGTAATCCGGTGGAACATACCATGTCGCCGGTTATACACAATACCCTTGCGGAAAAAGAAGGACGTAACTTGGTTTACGTTCCTTTTCATGTGGAGCATGGGCAGTTGCGCAGGGCGGTGGAAGGAGCGTATGCCCTGAATATACTTGGGTTAAACGTGACGGTGCCTTATAAGGAAGAAGTCATCGGCTGTTTAAAGGCAGTGGACGGGATGGCGGCGCAGATTGGCGCCGTGAATACCCTGGTGCGGACGGACGGCGGATACAAAGGCTACAATACCGATATGATGGGACTGTACCGGGCCATGTGCAGTGAGGGAATCCGTTTGGAAGGGGAGGAAATCATTCTTTTGGGCGCCGGAGGGGCGGCAAGGGCGGTGGCGTTCCTCTGTGCATCCAAACAGGCGTCGAAAGTGTACCTGTTAAACCGGACGCCGGAAAAAGCGAAGCAGGTGGCGGAGGAAGTAAACCGCGTGTCCGGCAGGGAATGCATCATACCGATGCGGACCAAGGACCATGGAGAGATACCGGCGGACAGGAAATATCTTGCCATACAGGCAACCAGTGTCGGGCTTTATCCCCATGTGGAGGATGTGGTCATTGGGGATGCGGAATTTTACCGAAAGATCCATACGGGCTTTGATTTGATTTACCGTCCGCCGGAAACGAAATTCATGTCGCTTGTGCGTGCGGAAGGCGGACAGGCGTTCCATGGATTAAAGATGCTGCTGTATCAGGGTGTTATCGCTTATGAGCTTTGGAACGGTATTACCGTGCCTGAGGAGGACGCGCTTGCAGTGTACGGCAGGATGAAGAAAGAAATGGACATCTGAACAGAGGAATGCGGAAATGAAAGACAATATAATTTTTATCGGGTTTATGGGAAGCGGCAAAAGCAGTACGGCAGTACGGCTTTCCTACCGGCTGCGCAGGACCGTGACGGATACGGATAAGTGGATTGAGAAACAAAACGGAATGACAGTGTCGGAGATTTTTGAACGGTTTGGGGAGGAAGGATTCCGTGACATGGAAACGGGATGCCTTGAAAAACTGTTGGAGGAGCCGGACGGGCGGATTATAGCCACGGGAGGCGGGCTGCCCCTGCGTGAAAAAAACCGGGAACTGTTAAGGCGGCTTGGATTCGTGGTTTATCTTAGGGTTAAGGCGGAGACGGTGTGTGAAAGGCTGGCTTCCGATACGACAAGACCCCTGCTGCGCGGGGAACATCCGGAGGAAAAAGTGCGGAGACTGTTGGGAGAACGCTCCGGTGTGTACGAAGATGCTGCGGATATCACAATCGATGCGGACGGGAAGGAATTTGACCGGATTCTGGATGAGATTGAGGAAAAACTGGAAGAAAAGCGGAAACAGGAAGGCGCGGACGGGAAGGAAGGAAAAAGAATGAAACTGTTGGTGATTAACGGACCGAACCTGAATTTTTTGGGAATCCGGGAAAAAAGCGTATATGGCAGCCAGGACTACGATTATCTGTTGGGGATGATTGCCAAAAAGGGGCAGGAGACGGGCTGTCAGATTGAAGTGTTCCAAAGCAACCATGAGGGCGCCATCATTGACCGGATACAGGATTCCTATTTCGACGGCACGGAGGGTATCGTCATCAATCCGGGCGCTTTTACCCATTACAGTTATGCCATCCGGGATGCCCTTGCCAGCATCACGGTGCCGAAGGTGGAAATCCATATTTCCGACATTACTAAAAGGGAAGAGTTCCGCAAGATTTCGGTGACGGCGCCTGTGTGTGACAAACAGATTTACGGGCACGGTTTGGAAGGATATTTGGAAGCAATTGATTTTTGTTTGAAAAAGTAGTTGAAAAATGCATCTTTTTAGTATAAACTAGATAAGAATGATAACGTGAAAAATTTGAGGAGGAAGATTTTATGATTTCTGCAGGTGATTTCAGGAATGGTATTACGATTGAATTAGATAATAATATTTTCCAGATTATTGAATTCCAGCATGTAAAGCCCGGAAAGGGAGCTGCGTTCGTAAGGACGAAACTGAAAAACATTAAGAGCGGCGGTGTGGTGGAGAAAACGTTCCGCCCCACGGAAAAATGCCCGCAGGCACGTATTGATCGGAAAGATATGCAGTACTTATATTCGGACGGTGATTTATACAATTTCATGGACGTTGAGAATTATGAGCAGATAGCTTTAAACGCGGATGCGGTTGGCGATACGCTTAAATTTGTGAAAGAAAATGAAATGGTGAAGATGTGTTCCCACAATGGGAGTGTATTTGCAATTGAGCCGCCGCTTTTCGTGGAACTGGAGATTACGGAGACGGAGCCCGGATTTAAGGGTGATACCGCAACCGGCGCTTCCAAGCCTGCCGTGGTGGAAACCGGGGCAACGGTTTATGTTCCCTTGTTCGTAAACCAGGGTGACGTAATTAAAATCGACACGAGGACGGGAGAGTATCTCTCCAGGGTATAAGTAGGTTTTCTGTAAATATTGTTTCGGTATAGACTGATAAGACAATGGAAAGTGATTTCTGTTGTCTTTTTTTATGCACAGCCCCGTGCAGAGGAAGATGCCGCCAAGGCGGCGCACGGGAAAACTTATGGAAAACGAAGGAGAGGTAGAAATATGGAGATTATGGAATTTTGCA
>CANTGP010000476.1 GCA_947653315.1 uncultured Lachnospiraceae bacterium | reverse complement strand
AGAAGGGAATATCTTAGATCCGGGTTATCGAACTTCGCCTCAGCATAGACGCCTTTATATGATAATATCATTATTTTTAGCCCCTTCAAAATACATGATATTATCATATAAAGGCGTCTTGCTCTTATTTAAATATGTCACAAATTCCTTAATACCGCCCTCGTAATGAAACGTCCTTTCCACGGGATTCTGTCCCGTTTCCACCCTTTCATCCCGGAGGATAATCTTTAGGTTTTTCGTCAGGAAAGCCATTTCACGCAAACGCTGCTTCAACACATCAAACTCATATTCCGTGGTTTCCTGGAAAATCGTTTCATCCGGCTTAAAGCTGACTTTTGTCCCCGTCTTCTCCATGGGGCATTCCCCTACCACTTTCAGGGAATAACAGGAATGTCCTTTTTCATACCTTTGGCGGTAAATCTTCCCTTCCTGGAAAATTTCCACTTCCAGCCAGTTGGAAAGAGCGTTTACCACGGATGCCCCTACCCCGTGCAGTCCGCCGGATACCTTATATCCCCCGCCGCCGAATTTACCGCCGGCATGAAGGATGGTAAAGACCACTTCCACGGCAGGAATCCCCGCTTTATGGTTAATCCCCACCGGAATCCCGCGTCCGTTGTCGATGACCGTAACCGAATTATCCTTGTGTACCGTAACTTCTATCTCATCGCAGAAACCCGCCAACGCTTCGTCCACCGAGTTATCGACGATTTCATACACCAAATGGTGCAGACCCCTGGAAGAAGTTGTTCCGATATACATGCCGGGTCTTTTCCTTACCGCTTCCAAACCTTCCAAAATCTGTATTTGGTCCGCCCCATATTCATTTTCATTTTGATTCTGATTACCCATATAATATTAACCCATGCCTTTCTTTCTTCCTAAGCAGCCGCCTGCGTTATTTTCCCAAATGATTCCGTTAATTTTCAATGGTACCGTCCACTACTTTAAATACCTTATTTATCTCAAACCTGTTTTTTACAAATTCATCCAAACCCGTACAGGTAATAATGGTTTGGATATCCCCTATGGTATTCAACAAAAACTGCTGTCTGTTACTGTCCAGCTCCGAAAGCACATCGTCCAGCAAAAGTACGGGCGTATCCTTTGCCACTTTTTTTACCAGCTCTATTTCCGATAATTTTAACGACAGCGCCGCCGTTCTCTGCTGCCCCTGGGAGCCGAATTTACGGATATCGGTATCCCCTACCGTAAAACTGAAATCATCCCTGTGCGGTCCCACGCCGGTCTGCTTTAATTTGATATCCTTTTCCTGTCCTGCCCGCATGGCTTCCTCAAATTTTCCGATTTCCACGTCCGGTTCATACTTGATGACCAATTCTTCCCTGCCGCCCGAAAGTTTTTTATGTATGCCGTATATAATTTCGTTTAACTGTTCCGTAAAAATACGGCGCCTTTCGATAATTTTGCTTCCAAAAGAAACCAACTGGGAATCCCATATATTCAAGGTATCCTTTAACTGCGGGTTAAAATACATATCCTTTAACAGCTTATTTCTTTGGTTTATGATTTTATTATAATGGTTCAGGTTATAAAGATAAAAATTGTCCAACTGGCAAAGTTCCATATCCACAAATCTTCTTCTTTCAGCAGGACCGTTTTTAATGATTCCCAAATCCTCCGGTGAAAAAAAGACAACATTCAATAAGCCCAAAAGGTCTGCCGCTTTTTTCAATTTCTGTCCGTCCACGGCTATTCCTTTCGACTTATTTTTGCGAAGATGCATGTCTACTTTATATTCGATTCCCTCTTTTTCAAGATATGTCCTTATATGGGATTCCTCCGCATGGAAATTCACGATATCCCTGTCCTTGCTGCCTTTATGGGATTTTGTGGTGGCGGATAAATAAATGGCTTCCAACACGTTCGTTTTTCCCTGCGCATTATCCCCGTACAGGATATTTGTCCCTTTGTCAAATTTCAGGTCCAAAAATTCATAATTCCTGAAATTCATAAGCTCCAAAGATTTTATGATCATGTCTACACCTGTTTTTTCGGAATGGAGGAATAAATCTGAAAACGGTTTTCATCATATTCCACAACATCCCCATGATACAGCTTCTTTCCCCTTTGGAATTCGGTCTCCCCGTTTACCCTGACATCCCCGGCATGTACGGCTTCCTTTGCCTCCACGCCGTTTCCCACCAACCCGGCGAGCTTTAATGCCTGGCCGAGTTTAATATATTCGTCCCTGATAGTAATGATTTCCATACTTTACCTGTTTTAATCCTTTTTCTTCCATTTTTTCCGGTTACAAATTTATTTTTTTTAATTCCGTCAATTTACCGTTGTAAAATTTACCGGCAAAATCAGGTAAATATAACTTTCCTCCGCATCCCTGATAAAGCAGGGCGCTTTCGGATTAACCAGATAAAGATCCACTTCCTCGTCATCAATCACCCTGAGCGCATCGATTAAAAATTTCGGATTGAAGCCGATCATGATATCCTTGCCCTTTTTCTCGATGTCGATATCTTCGTTCATGCTTCCCACTGCGGAATTAATTTTTAATTCCATTATTCCGTCAGTAATATGAATGATAATGGGCTTCTTGTCCCCTTCTTTCACTAACAGGGTCGCCCTGTCAATACAATTTAACAGCTCTTTTTTATTAATCCTTACCCTCGTTTCGTAATCGCTGGAGAGCATTTGGTCAATTTTAAAATAATCCCCTTCAATCAGGCGGGATACCACGGTGGTATTGTCGTTT
>CANTGP010000475.1 GCA_947653315.1 uncultured Lachnospiraceae bacterium | reverse complement strand
TGACGGTAACGGCGGATGCCAGGGGTCATGTGAAAGGGTATGCCCTCTGTCCGCAAGTGGTCCTTCCGGCAAACGAAAAGGGAAAGCTGGATGTGGGAGGTGCCGTCGGCAGCGGGATTTTAAGGGTAATTAAGGATATGGGGTTAAAAGAGCCTTATGTTGGGCAGACTGTACTCCAAACGGGGGAAATTGCGGAGGATTTGACGTATTATTTCGCTACGTCGGAACAGGTGCCTTCTTCCGTGGGATTGGGCGTGCTGATGAATAAGGATAATACGGTGCGCCGGGCGGGGGGATTTCTCTTACAGCTTATGCCTTTTGCGGAGGAAACGGTCATCGGAACCCTGGAGCGCAATCTTGCGGCTTTTTCCTCGGTGACGGCGGTGCTGGAGGAAGGAAATACGCCGGAACAAATGCTGGAGCGGCTGCTGGACGGTTTGGATATGGATATTACGGACACTATGGATACCTCTTATTACTGCGGCTGTTCCAAGGAGCGGGTGGAACGCGCCATTATCAGTATCGGGAAAGGGGAAATCGGGGAAATGATTGCGGAGGGTAAGGAAATCGAAGTCGGGTGCCAGTTCTGCGACAGGAAGTATACGTTTTCCGTCGGGGATTTGGAGCGGATGTTGGAGCGCAGGTAAGTCAACGGCCCCGCCGCAGGCAACGGTGGTTTGACCTTGGCGGGGATAAAAGATACCATTCAGAAAGGATTATGTCATGGAGCACGGATTTATAAAAGTGGCGGCAGTAACCCCGGAAGTCCGGGTGGCGGATACGGTTTACAATGCGGCGCAGATAGGCAGGCATATGGAGGAAGCGGTTGCCGAAGGGGCGAAAATCGTAGTGTTTCCGGAGTTGTGTATCACCGGTTATACCTGTAACGACCTGTTTTTACAGGAAACGCTTTTGGAAAAGGCGAAGGAAGCGCTATTGCGGGTGACGGCGGAGACGAAAGGGAAGGATGCGCTGTTTTTTGTGGGAGTTCCCCTGGTGCGGGAAAATAAGCTGTACAATGCGGCTGCTGCATTGTATGACGGAAAAATCCTCGGCATTATCCCGAAGGCGAATATCCCGTCCTATGCGGAATTTTATGAAGGCAGGCATTTTACGCCGGGAAACGGTAAACCGGTGGATTATATACTGCGGGACGGCGGCGTGGAACAGAGGATACCCTTTGGGACAAAGCTGCTGTTTGAAGTGGAAGCCATCGAAGGACTGAAGGTGGGATGTGAAATCTGTGAAGACCTGTGGGTACCGGATGCGCCGGGAATCGCCCATGCCCTTGCGGGGGCCACGCTTTTGGTAAACCTGTCGGCATCCGACGAGACGGTGGGAAAGGACGAATACCGTGAAATGCTGGTAAAATCCGCCAGTGCGAGGACCATTACGGGTTACGTGTATGCCAGTGCGGGCGAAGGGGAGTCTTCGCAGGATTTGGTGTTTGGCGGGCATAATATCATTGCGGAAAACGGAACGGTTTTGGCGCAGGCAAAGCGTTTCCGTAATGAAACGGTATATGCGGATGTGGATATCCGCCGGTTGCTGCACGAGCGGCGCAGAATGTCCACGTATCTGACGGAAGATACGGAAGATTACCGGGTGGTCGCCGTACCGCTAAAGAAGGTGCAGACAAAGCTGTCCCGCACGTTTTCCCCCATGCCTTTTGTACCAAGTGATCAGGCGGTGAGGGACAAGCGGTGTGACGAGATATTGTCCATTCAGTCATACGGGCTGAAAAAGAGATATCAGCATACCGGATGCAGGAAGGCAGTCATCGGGATTTCCGGCGGGCTGGACTCCACGCTGGCGCTGTTAGTGACGGTGCGCGCTTTTGACCTGCTCGGACTGAAACGGGAAAATATCCTGTCGGTGACCATGCCCTGTTTCGGCACTACGGACCGTACTTACGACAATGCCTGTAAATTGGCGCGGGTGCTGGGGACCACGTTGCGGGAAGTGGATATTAAGGAGTCGGTATCGCTTCATTTTGCGGATATCGGGCAGGACATGGAAAACCATGACGTGACTTACGAGAACGGGCAGGCGCGGGAGCGGACGCAGGTATTGATGGATATTGCCAACAAGGAAAACGCGCTGGTAATCGGTACCGGGGATATGTCGGAGCTTGCCCTTGGCTGGGCGACCTATAACGGGGACCACATGTCCATGTACGGGGTGAATGTGGGGGTGCCAAAGACGCTGGTACGGTATTTGGTGCGGTATTACGCGGATACCTGTAACCATGGGGAACTGGAGCGTGTACTTTTGGATGTGCTGGACACGCCGGTCAGCCCGGAACTGTTACCGCCCGTGGACGGTGTAATCGCACAGAAAACGGAAGACCTGGTGGGACCTTATGAACTTCATGATTTTTTCCTGTATTATATGCTGCGCTGCGGTTTTGGACCGGGGAAAATATACCGCATTGCCTGTCCGGCTTTTGCAGGGCAGTATGCGGAAGATGTGGTTTTAAAGTGGTTAAAGACGTTTTACCGCCGTTTCTTTGCTCAGCAGTTTAAACGCTCCTGCCTGCCGGACGGACCAAAAGTGGGCAGCGTGGCGGTTTCCCCGAGAGGGGATCTGCGTATGCCTTCGGATGCTTGCGGAAGGATATGGCTGGAGGAATTGGAGAAACTGGAAGAAATAAATGCAGGTCATTATCGTGTACCTTGAATAATTGCTTGTACGGATGGAATGGCTGATTACTTCCCTGTTAAAATTGTCTCGTTT
>CANTGP010000474.1 GCA_947653315.1 uncultured Lachnospiraceae bacterium | reverse complement strand
CCATTCTGTTTAGAAAAACCCGCCGGAAAAAGTGCACGGAAAACCGGGACAGGCAATCCCGTTGCCGCTGTCCCGCAAAAAACTCCCGTCCGTGTGTCCGCCTCTCAGGCATTCTCCTCCGGATCATTGTTCAGCACCGAAAACGCAATATTGGTTGCATGGTCCGCCACCCGTTCCAGTCCCGACACAATATCCGAAAACAACATTCCTGCCTCCGGGCTGCACTCGTTCCTTGTCAGCCTTTCCACATGCGCCCTCTGAAGCTCCCGCTCCTTCTCATCCACCGCATCTTCCAAATGAAGAATATCCTCCAAGTGCTCGTCCGACCCGCTTGCATACATCTCAATGGAAAACCGGATCAACGTATTGACCATGTTTAACATATCCCCCAGCTCCTTCTGCGCTTCGGGGCTGAAACCCACGCCCGTCTCAATACGCTGTCTCGCCGCATCCGCCACATTTTCCGCGTGGTCTCCGATACGCTCGATATCGTTGACCACATGGAACAGCGCGCCGATGCTCTTTAAATCCTCGATCGGAAGCGTGGTTTGGTTAATCTTCACCAAATAGTTCGTAATCGCATGATTCAGGAAATTAATGTTCTTTTCCACCTCATACACTTCATCGATATCTGCCTCATCCAACGTAATCAGCGCGTTCATGGCGCGGTTTAAGTTCTCCGACGCGAGGGATGCCATACGCTCGATTTCGTTCGTCACCTCCACCACGGCGGTAGCCGGATTGAATACTACTTTTTCCCCTATGTATTTCAACTGGTAACTGTCCCTGTAACCGACCTTCTTGTCGTCTCCGGGAATCAGCAGGTAAGTAAGCCTGACAATCAGGTTGGAAAAGGGGAACAGGATAATTACCTGGAAAATCTTAATAATCGTATGGGCATTTGCTATAAAACGCCCCTTGTTTCCGCCCGAAACACCCATAATCATGTTCACGACAATATCCATTCCCACCTGTAAAATAAGGAACAGGATCACCGTACCGATGACATTAAACAGAAGGTGGATCATCGCCGCCCGCTTCGCATCCTTTTTCCCCGTCAGCGAAGCCAAAACCGCCGAGGCACAGGCGCCAATGTTGCACCCCAATATGATATACAAACTGATGGGCAGTGCCAAAAGCCCCTGATTCGCCATAAGAAGCACGATGCTGACCGTCACCGAAGAACTCTGTATGACGGATGTGATCACGGTTCCCATTAAAATGGCCAAAAACGGACTGTGCAGCGATTTTAACAGATTCATGACGCCGGGGCTGTCCTTCATCCCCGACATGGCGCCGGACATGCTGCTGAGCCCCAAAAACAGGATGCCGAACCCCACAATCACTTCCCCTATCCGCCCTACCTTCTGTTTTCCCTTTCCCAGCATCATGGTAAGGACGCCAAACAGCAGAATCACGGGAGCGGCTTCCGACAAATTAAAGGAAACCAATTGGGAGGTAATCGTCGTACCGATATTCGCGCCGTATATCACCCCCGCTGCCTGGTACAGAGACATCAGACCCGAATTGACGAAACTGACCACCATCACCGTACATGCCGATGAGGACTGGATGACGCCGGTAAAAATGATACCCACGATAAGCCCCATAAACCGGTTCTTTGTAAACATCTCCAAAATGGAACGCAGCTTCGCCCCCGCCACCTTTTCGATGCTCTCACTCATAACGGTCATTCCGAACAAAAACAGCCCAAGCCCTCCTGCCATCGACAGTAAAATATCCACACTCATAACCTACCCTGTTCCCTCCTCTGTATCTTCCTCGCCTTCCATCCGACAGTTCATTTCCAAACACACTCTAAAGCCCGTGATAGCGCCGTCCCTGCGCAATATCCCTTGCCATCTGTTCCTTCAGTTCGCTTTTTCCATGGAATTTCATCTCCGGCCGCTTAAATCCCAAAAGCGATACCCCGATTTCCATACCGTAAATTTCCCGTTCAAAACCGTAAATATATGTCTCCACGCCCATCCTGCCGTCGTCGCTTACCGTCGGTTTACAGCCGATATTCGTAATTCCCGGCCACTGCCTGTCTTCCAAAAAGACACGGGAATAATAAACGCCGTTTGGCGGAAGCAGTTTATTTCCGGGAGGGAGCAGGTTTACGGTGGGCATGCCGATGGTTCTCCCAAACCGGTTGCCATGCATAACCGTCCCCCATATACTGTACGGCGCGCCCAAAAGACATGCCGCTTCTTCCATTCTTCCCCGTTCCACTTCCTGTCTTACCCCCGTGGAACTTACTACTTTTCCATTGTAGCATACTTTGTCGATAATATGAACCTCATAGCCGCATTTTCCCGCCATGGCATGGAGCAAGGCGGCATTGCCCGCCCCCCGGCTTCCGAAAGACACATCCGCCCCCGCCGCTAAATATGCCGTATGCAGCTTCTCCTGCAGGAATCCCTTAATAAAATCTTCCGGCGCCGTAGCCGCCGTTTCCGGTGTCAGCGGAAATTCCACCAGCACATCCACGCCCATTTTTTCAAATGCCGCCCTCTTTTCCGCTGCCGTCATCAATTCCTTTTCCGCACCGTTGCCAAACAATGCCGACGGCGGCGGATCAAACGTAAATACTACCGCCAAAAGTCCCTGCTTCTTCTGTTCCAGGATACATTGCAGCAGCTTTTGATGGCCTAAATGGATTCCGTCAAATTTACCGAATGCCACCGCGCTTCCCGGAAAGCCGTTCCTGTTTCCGTTATTATTTCCGTTTTTT
>CANTGP010000473.1 GCA_947653315.1 uncultured Lachnospiraceae bacterium | reverse complement strand
CATTCTGCTTAGAAACTCCCAGCCGGAAAAAGTGCACGGAAAACCGGGACAGGCATTCCCGCAGCAGCCGCCCCGAAAAAAACTCCCCTCCGTGCGTCCTCCCCCCATCTCCCCCCAACCACATAAAACTGTTTACCGGAAAGCATATCTGCGCTATAATGAAAGTCATGCATAACGGTTTCTGTAATCGGATACGAAAACGGAACATAACATAGTTTGTAACAGGACGGGAGGAGTCGGGAATGAAAGTAGTGGTATTGGCCGGTGGGACCAGCACGGAACGGGATGTATCCTTAAGTTCCGGCAGGATGATTTACAAAGCGTTAAAGGAAAACGGGCACCAGGCAGTTCTTTTGGACGTGTATTTGGGGTATACGGGAGAAGATGCGGGGAATATTTTTGAAAAAGAGGAAGACTGGAGCGGGGAAATCGCTGCCATCGGGGAAGAAAATCCCGATATCGAAGCGGTGAAGGCGCTGCGGGAAGACGGGGGGAAGAATTTCTTCGGACCGAACGTAATCCCTATCTGTCAGGCGGCGGATGCGGTATTTATGGCGTTGCACGGGGAAAACGGGGAGAACGGTAAGATACAGGCATGTTTTGACTTGATGGGCATCCGTTATACGGGAACGGATTATGTCAGCTCGGCGCTTTGCATGGATAAGGGATTGGCGAAGGAACTGATGGATTACCATGGGATTCCCACGCCAAAGGGCATCCGCTTAAAGAAAGGGGAAAAAGACCCGAAGGCAGTGCCGTTCCCCTGCGTGGTGAAATCCTGCTGCGGCGGTTCCAGTATCGGGGTCTGCATCGCCCACAACGAGGAGGAATATGGGCTTGCCCTGCAGGAAGGGTTCCGCTATGATAAGGAAGTGGTCATCGAACAGTATATCAGAGGCAGGGAGTTTTCCGTGTGCGTGATGGACGGCAGGGCGCTGCCGGTCATTGAGATTGCCCCGGTGAGCGGCTTTTACGATTACAAAAACAAATACCAGGCGGGCAGTACGGTGGAAACCTGTCCGGCGCAGATTTCCGACAGGAAGACTAAGGAAATGCAGCATTTGGCGGAGCGGGTATTTCAGGTGTTGCGGTTAAAAAGCTATGCGCGGATGGATTTTATGATGAGTGAGGAGGAGGAAATCTTCTGTTTGGAAGCCAATACCCTGCCGGGAATGACGCCAACGTCCCTGATTCCGCAGGAAGCGAGGGCGGAAGGCGTGGAATTCGGGGAACTGTGCGAGAAGATCTTGCAGACTGCCGTGAAAGGATAGGGAAGAAGGGATGAAAAATCTTACGTTGGAAAATATAGCAAAAGCCTGTAACGGAAAGCTGTATGAAGGGGGCGGAAAGAGCCTGCGAAAAGGCGGGGAAGGGCAAACCGTAAAGGGGGTCGTACTGGATTCCAGAAAGGTGGAGGAAGGATACTTGTTCGTTGCCACGGCGGGCGCCCGTGTGGACGGTCATTCCTTTATCCCCCAGGTATTGCAGAAAGGGGCGGCAGGGGTGGTCTGCGAGAAGCTGCCGGATACCGTGGACGGAAACGGGTGTTATATTTTGGTGGAAGATTCCTTTCAGGCGCTTAAGGACATTGCGGAATATTACCGGGAACAGTTGGACGTTACGGTGGTGGGCATTACCGGGAGTGTGGGAAAAACCAGCACGAAAGAATGCATCGCTTCGGTACTTGCCGAAAAATATAACGTGCTTAAAACGGAAGGAAATTTCAATAATGAAGTGGGGCTTCCGCTGACTATTTTAAAAATCCGGGATTGTCATCAGGTGGCGGTGGTGGAAATGGGAATCAGTGATTTCGGGGAAATGCACCGTTTAAGCAGAATTGCCAAACCGGATGTCTGCGTCCTGACCAATATCGGACAGTGCCATTTGGAAAACCTGAAATCAAGGCAGGGTATCCTGAAGGCGAAGACGGAAATTTTTGATTTTATGAGGGAAGACGGTACGGTCTGTTTAAACGGCGACGATGATATGCTGGCGACGGTATCGGAAGTGAAAGGAAAAAAGCCGGTGACGTTCGGACGGGGAAAGGAAAACCGGGTGTATGCGGACGGGGTGGAAAATAAGGGACTGTTCGGAAGCCGCATGGTTCTGCATGCGGACGGTACGGAGTTTACGGCGGACATTCCCCTGCCGGGGGAGCATATGGTATATAACGCGCTGGCGGCAGTCTGCGTGGGAAGCCTGCTTGGCATGACGGCGGAAGAAATGCGGGAGGGGCTTGCCAATGTGGAAGCGGTAGGCGGCAGGAGCCATATCATCCGTTTGGCGGACCGGGTAGTCATCGACGACTGTTACAATGCCAATCCGGTATCCGTGTGCGCCGCACTGGATTTGCTGGGTACCGCGCTGACACGGAAAGTGGCGGTGCTGGGCGATATGTTTGAACTGGGCGAAAAGGAAAGGGAAATGCATGCCAAAGTAGGCGCTTATGCGGCGGAGAAAGGAGTAGACGTCCTTGTCTGCATCGGCGCTTTGTCGCAGGATATGTTTCAAGAAGCGCAAAAAGCCGTAAGCGCTGCGGGCAGCAGGACGCAGGTGTATTATTTTGCCGGGAAAGAAGGTTTTTTGGAAAAGCGGGGGGATATCCTGCAGGCAGGCGATACCATATTGGTGAAAGCGTCCCACGGCATGGCATTTGAGGAAATCGTGCGGATTTTGGGGCGGTAAGAAAGCGGGAGATTGCGATGGGGAAAAATGGGAAAGACGGAAAAAACGGGAA
>CANTGP010000472.1 GCA_947653315.1 uncultured Lachnospiraceae bacterium | reverse complement strand
TATAATAGCAAATATGGAATAGGCTGCAAAAGAGAAGCATCCATGCATGCAGATACGGGAATATGGAAGCAGGGCATGGTATTTTGGAGGGAACGGTTATGGCGGATTTCTTGGAAAACCTGAATGAAAAGCAGCGGGAAGCGGTACTGGAAACAGAAGGTTATGTCAGGGTAGTCGCCGGGGCGGGAAGCGGGAAGACGAAACTGCTGGTAAGCCGCTATGCCTATTTGGTACAGGAGTACGGCATTGATTCTTCCAATATTTTATGCGTGACATTTACCAATAAGGCGGCAGGAGAAATGAAGAAAAGGATCCGCGCACTGATTGGGGAGGGGCAGGATGTCAGCCTGATTTGTACTTATCATGGGTTTTGCCACCGGCTGTTACGGGAAAACCCGGAAAAACTCTTTTTGGGCAGCCGGTTCCAAATTATCGATACCCAGCAGCAAAAAGCCATATTAAGCGAAATATACCAAAAATACGAACTGAAACTGGATCATGCCAGTTTTGAAACCATACTCCGTAAAATCGGACGCATAAAGCGCGATACGGAATATGTGCCGAGGATGTGCGATCCGAATCCCTGTCAGATATTGGGGGAAATCAATCATTTGGATGACCGTATCATGGAAGAATTCCTGCAAAGGCAGAAAGCGGCTTATGCATTGGATTTCCATGACCTGATGTCTTTTGCCATTTATCTGCTGGAGACGGATTCCGGCGTGCGGGAAAAATGGCAGGAGAGGTTGAATTATATTATGGTGGATGAGTTTCAGGACAGCTCCGCGACGGAGATGCGCCTGATTGATATCTTATCGGAACGGTACCAAAACCTGATGATTGTCGGGGATCCGGACCAAAATATTTATGAATGGCGGGGGGCGGACGTCAGACTGTTAGTGGATTTCCATAAGGAACATGAGCCGGTGAAAACAATTATCCTGAATCAAAACTACAGGTCCACGCCGCAGATTTTGCGCTGTGCCAATACGCTGATTGAGAAAAATGAACTCCGTATGAAGAAGGATTTGTTTACCGGGAATCCGGATGGGGAGCCGGTGTTTTTTTATCATTCTATGAGTGAGTCGGAGGAAATGGAACAAGTGACGGCTCTTATGGGAAAACTGCGGGAAAAGGAAGGATTCCGTTATTCCGATTTTGCCATTTTGTACCGCTCCGGTTTTTTGTCCCGGATGGTGGAAAAAAAGCTGGTGGAGAAGAATATTCCCTATGTCATTTTCGGCGGGGTGCGGTTTTACCAAAGAATGGAGATTTTGGACCTTTTGGCGTATTTGAAATTGATTGCGTATGACGACGATATTTCTTTTAAGCGGATTGTCAATACCCCGCGCAGGCGGTTCGGTCGTGCGAAAATGAATTTTTTGGAAGGATTAAGGCGGGACAGACGCTTTTCCAGACACTTGCCGGGAACTTGGGGGCAAAGGAATTCCAAAACAGCGATGCGGCTTCGTTCGTACAATTTATAGAAAGGATGCGGAGAAGCTATGGGAAGAAGCGGATTGCGGATATTGTAAATGAAGTGGCAGGGGATTCCGGGTATGAGGGATATATCAGGGAGCTGGGGGATGAGGAACGGTTGGATAACTTGGCGGAGTTTAAACGGATTGCCAATGAATTTGAGCGGGAATTCGGGGAGGAATTGAGTTTGGAGGAATTTTTGCAGCAGATTGCGCTCCAATCGGGGGAAGACGGAAACGGGGCGAAGGATACGGTTAAGCTGATGACCATCCATTCATCCAAAGGACTGGAATTCCCGGTAGTATTTCTTCTCGGGCTTACGGAAGGGGTGTTTCCTTCGGCGAAAACCATCGGGGACAGGAAACAACCGGGATTGGAAGAAGAACGCAGACTGTGTTACGTGGCAATCACCAGGGCGGAAAGATACCTTTTCCTGATGGAATCGGAAGGAACTTCGCAAAACGGGATGAAGAAACTGGTTTCCCGTTTCCTGGATGAGATCGGCAGGGAAAATTATGTCAGTGTCGGAAGGATTTCCGAGGAATTAAGGCAGGAGAGCAGGGGATATGCGGCAAGGCTGGACCGTGAAGCCGGAGCAGTGCCATACCGTACAAAACAGGTGGGCGATCTTGTGCAGCATCATGTGTTCGGTACGGGCAGAATCGAAGCCGTGGATGAAAAGAGGGGAAGCTATTGCATAAGGTTTGACAAGCTGCGGCAGCCAAGGAATATTTCTGCCGGGTATTTTGCCATATGATAAAATACAATAATTTCACTGCGGAGGAAGGAAAATATGCCGATAAAGTGCGCCGCAGGCAGGATAAAAAAGGATAGGAAGCAGGATTATGAAAGAATACGAAACACACCACCTGATTAAAGGGGAAGATTTAAACCACCACGGCACCCTGTTTGCCGCGCGTGCGGCGGCGTGGCTGGTGGAAGCCGCGTTTTCGGCGGCAGCATGCGAATGCGGGACGGCGGAAGGGATTGTTTGCCGTAACCTGCATGACATGGAATTTACAAGACCGCTGGAAAAAGGAAAGGTGGCGGTTTTTAAGAGCCGCGTGGTGTATGCGGGGAAAACAAGTCTGACGGTATCCGTGGAAGCCGTGGATGCCTTGACGGGACAGAGGGCGGTCACGGGCTTTGTTACGTTTGTTACACTTGCTACACTTGTTACATTGGAAGAAGGCCGCGGCAGGAAACGGGAACATGGCATTGTGCTGGATGAAGCGGAGGATGAACGGGAAGCCGGACTGCG
>CANTGP010000471.1 GCA_947653315.1 uncultured Lachnospiraceae bacterium | reverse complement strand
AAGGATGCAGCGGCGGGGGCGGAAGGTTTGACGCCGGTATGATGTATTATACGCCGCAGATTTGGTGCAGCGACAACACGGATGCCGTGGACAGGCTGCGGATTCAGTACGGGACATCGTTTTTTTACCCTATGTCCACGGTGGGCGCCCATGTTTCGGCTGTGCCCAACCATCAGACGGGACGCAGTACCAGCCTGCATACGCGGGGTACCGTGGCGATGACGGGGGCATTCGGGTATGAACTCTCCCTCGGAAAACTGACGGCAGAGGAGAAGGCGGAAGTAAAAGAACAGATTAAGCAGTACAGGAAATACGAGGAACTTCTCCGCTGCGGTGATTATTACCGTTTATCCAGTCCTTTTACGGATGCATATGCGGCGTGGATGTTTGTTTCGGATTGCGGGAAACAGGCGTTAGTGAATGCCGTGATGCTGGAAACCCACGGAAACCGGTCAGTCAGTTATGTGAAGTTAAAGGGACTTTTGCCGGACGGGATTTATGTGGAAGCGGAAAGCGGGAACCGTTACAGCGGTGCGGCGCTGATGGAAGCCGGTATCCCCCTTCCAGTGGAAATGGGGGAATACCCTGCTTACCAAATGGAATTTAATCTTCTTTCCGACAGATAATTTCTTCCGTATATTTGCGTTCCATGTCGTGGCGGATCTTCCGGTCCGCCACGGTTTCAAATAAAACGGAAAAATCATAATTTTCCGGGTAGAGTTCTTCCGCTGCCACGTGGAGTTTCACCCGTTTGTGGTTAATCCATATTTTTTTATCCGGCAGTTGTACCCTTAGGATGCCTTTTTCATTTACGGGTTTGCATACAATCCCAATCTTCTTGTCAGGATATACCATGACACTGTCCCCCAGCTTATATTTTTCGGTAAGGAATGTGCGCTTCGGTTGTTTTTTCAGGGTGGAAATTTTTGGGGCGGGAGCTTTTTTTGCCGTGTTTTCCGCGGAAAGGTACCTGGAGGCGTCATCCGGCTCTCTTTGTTTGGTTTGGGCACTGCCGGTTTTCTTTTGCCCGCGGAAGGGATATTCCGCGGCGGCTTCTTCCCCGTAAGCGGCACGGACGGCCGTCTTCAGCATTTCCTCCGGCATTCCGAGACGGTCGGCGATGTGGAAGGCGCAGCTTTCCCCGGCTTCCCCGATGACCATTTGGTAGGTGGGCAGCAGGGTTTCCTGATTGAAGGTCATTTTTGCGTTTACGATATCCGGCGTTTTTCGGGCGTATTCCTTGACTTCGGGATAGTGGGTGGTGACGAGAAAATTCGCGCCGCTTTTCCGGAGTTCTTCCAGGATGGCAATGGCAATTCCCATGCCTTCCACGGGGTCGGTACCGGAACCGAGTTCATCCATAATGACAAAACTTTCCCGGTTGATGTTGTTTAATACCTCCAGGACGTTTTTGATATGGGCGGAAAAGGTGGACAGGTTTTCCGTTATGTCCTGTCCGTCCCCGATGTCGCAGAGGTAGGAGCCGTTCATGCAGATGTCCGCTTCTTTGCATGGGACATGCAGCCCGCACTGTGCCATCATGCAGTTGAGCATGACGGTCTTGATTGCCACTGTTTTGCCGCCCGTGTTGGGACCCGTGATGACGATGCCCCTCGTTTTGCCGCCTTCTGCCGTTGTTCCAAGCTCAAATTGCAGCGGTATGTTTACCGATGGGTCCATAAGCGGATGGCGGGCGTCTTTCAGGACAATCCGCCGGTCGGTGTTGATGGAAGGCTCCACCGCTTTCATATCCATGCTCAGTTTTCCCTTGGACAGGATAAAGTCCAGTTTTTCCATAAGGGAGATGTTTTCCGCCATGGCGTCCGCCGCGTCTGCCGTCATGGCGGTGAGGGTGTACAGGATGCGGTATATTTCGTTTTCCTCACCGATTTTGAGCATTTGCAGTTCTTCGTAAAATTTTGCGGCGCCGGACGGTTCCATAAACAGGGTACTTCCGGTGGAAGACTTGCCGATGACGCTGCCGGGGATTTTCAGTTTGTATTCTTTTTTGACCGGAACGCAGATTCTACCGTTGCGGAAGGTGCAATAGCTGTCCGCCATGCAGGATTTGTTGGAACGCATAACCTGTTCCGCTTTCTGTTTCATCTGTTCTTCGCATACTGCCATTTGTTCCCGGATTTGCCGCAGGGTTTTGGAAGCGTAATCGTCCACGGCCCCGTTGCGTATCTGCCTGCCGATTTCTTCCCTGAGTTCTTCCAGCGTATGGAAGTTATCTCCGTAATAGGCAAGGGGATTGTCATAAGGCTTTCCGCGCAGGAGGTAGTCCCGGAAACGTTTTACGGCAACCAGTACTTTTTCCACGCGTTCCAGTTGGTATGGGGTCAGGCAGTCCCCTTTTCCGGCGGCTGCCATGATTTCCTTGATTTCCTCCAAATTCTGCAGGGGAGGGGCGCCGAGACGCTCGATAAGACTGCGGCTGTCGGCAGTGTCCCTAAGCTGCCTGCGCAGGTCGCTTTCCGAGAGAAAAAAGGTGGTTTTCCGGATTCGGTCCTTTGCCGCCTGTGTAACTGCCAAATCCATCCATTGTTCCTTTATTTTATGAAATTCTATTTTCTGTTCCGTGTTCATGTCATTGTTCTCCTTATTTTATGATTATCAATTGAGTTGCCGCCCGTTATGCTGGCATCTTCCTTTGGGTGCCCGTGTGCAATCGAGTAGGGGAAAATTTTTTCCCCTACTCGCCGCGCGCCCCGTGCGCCGCTTTAGCGGCATATTCCTCTGC
>CANTGP010000470.1 GCA_947653315.1 uncultured Lachnospiraceae bacterium | reverse complement strand
GGAGCGGACGGGAGTTTTTTTGCGGAAATACAAATTCCATGATATAATATTTTTAAACATATTATATTTTACAGAATCATTTTTAACTTTATCGTATAAGCTCCCGTTTTATGCGGCAAATATTCACACGGAGGATACAAGCGTATGGGATTATTACAGGAATGGTATGTACAGGAAACCAAAGACAGTGAAGAAGAAAAAACACACCGCCCCCTGAACGATGAACAGCTTTTTTTCCATGCCGTCAGTTCCGGCGACATTGAATTCGTACGCCAAAACTGCAGACAGCAGAAATTTACCGAAACGGACGGGGTGGGTATCCTTTCCCGCGACTCCGTCACAAACCTGAAATACCATTTCGTGATTACCACTGCGTTTGTTACAAGGCTCTGCGTGGAATCCGGCATGGAATTGGAACAGGCATTCCGGCTGAGCGATTTCTACATCCTGAAACTGGACCACCTTCATACCCTCCAATCCGTCATTGACCTCCATGACCGTATGGTATTGGACTTTACCGGAAAAATGCGGCTTTTAGTCAAAAATATCGGAACTTCCAAACCGGTGACACTTTGCATTGATTACATTTACGTCCATATCCGGGAACGGATTACCATAGAAATGCTGGCGGAGCATACCGGTCTGTCCTCCAGTTACCTGTCCCGTCTGTTCAAAAAAGAAACCGGAATTTCCGTCAGCGACTACATCCGTGAGAAAAAAATCGAAAAAGCCCAAAACCTTTTAAAATTCTGCGATTACAGCCTTGTGGAAATTACAAACTATCTGTCTTTTTCCTCACAGAGCCATTTTATCCAGTTATTCAAGGAATTTACCGGAATGACGCCGAAAAAATACCGGGATATCCACTCCGCTTCCAGTTGGAGCGTGGCACCGGCAGGTAAACGGAATAAAATCGAGTAGGGAAGGCATCTTCCCTACCCGTGTGCATAACTCCGTAACCGTTATCCCTTCACGCCGCCAAGCGTTACGCCCGCGATGATGTACTTGGAAAGGAACAAGTATACCAAAATAATCGGGACAATTGCCACCAGTATCATCATGTATATCTTACCCATGTCAAAATTCATATAATCCGCCCCGCGCAGCGTAGCAATCAGAATCGGAACCGTCATTTTATCCTTTGACTGAATCACCAGCGCCGGAACGAAATAATTATTCCAGGAACCGACAAACGTGAAAATTGCCTGTACCGCCATCGCCGGTTTCATAATGGGAAGTACAATCCGGTTAAAAGTCATAAATTCCCCGGAACCGTCAATCCTGGCAGCTTCCACCAGCGACAGCGGAAGCGACGACTGCATATAGCTGTACATGAAATAGAAGACCGCCGGAGAAGCAATCGACGGAACAATCAGCGGAAGCAGGGAGTCATACATCCCCATCTTCGTAACCAGCCGCAGGAAACCCATTGCCGTCACCTGGGTCGGCATCACGAGGATTGCCATGATAAACGTAAACGCCGCTTTCCTCGCCTTAAAGTCATAGGCGTACAGACCGTAAGCCGTCAAGGATGAAAAGTAGGTGCAGATGGCTGCCGAACAGCCGGAAACGAGCAGACTGTTCAGGATTCCGCGGAACATCGGAAACGTTCCGTCATTTGCCACGTTATTCAAATTCGTCAGGAAATCTTTCCCCGGCAGCGCCGAAAATCCCTTCTGTAAATCCGCATGGGAATGCGTCGCATTGACAAACAGGATGTAGAAGAAGAACAGGCACATAAATGCCAGGACCACCAATACTGCATGTGCAAGAATACTCCTTAAATGGCTCGATGTTTTTGGATTCATACTCTTATCTCCTTCCCATCTTTTTCTTTTTCTTTGCAGCGGCTTTTGCTCCGTCCGGATCATCGTCATTCGTCATCCGGTACACAATAAAGCAAAGGATACCGCTGACGATAAACAGGTAAACGGACAAGGCGCCCGCCATGCCGTAATTCCGGCTCTTTAAATGGCTGTTTAAGAACATGATCAGCGTCATGGACGTCCGGTCCGGACTTCCCTGTCCGTTGGTCAAAATCTGCGGAACATCAAACATCTGCAATCCGCCGATAATGGAAGTAATCAGCGTATAAGCAAGGATCGGCCGTATCATCGGAAGCGTTATGTAATAGAATCTTTGGAAACTGCTGCATCCGTCCAAATCGGATGCTTCAAAGATATCCGGGCTGATCCCCATGATCGCCGCCATCAGCATAATCGTCGTATTACCGAACCACATCAGGAAATTCATCACACCCACCAAAGACCTTGTTCCGAATACGGAGCCGAGGAAATCAATGGGTTCCTTAACCCATCCCATATTCAGCAAAATCGCATTTACCGGTCCTCCCGAAGAAAACATGGTGAAAAACAACATGGCGAACGCCGATGCCATAATCAGGTTCGGCAGATAAATCACCACTTTAAAAAACTGCAGCCCATGAATCTTTAACCGGGCATCCACAAACCATGAGGCGAGCAGCAGTGCGATGCCGATTTGCGGAATAAAGCCGATGATCCATAAAATCATGGTATTCCCCGCATACCTTAACATATCCGATCCCAGCAGGCTGGCGTAATTATCCAAGCCGAGAAAATTCGGTCCGATTTCCTTAATTCCCGAACGGTAATACTCATAAAAACTGTACCGGACGGTATCCGCCAGCGGAATCAAGGAAAAGATGAAAAACCTTAAGAAAAACGGAAGGATAAAAATATATCCCCACTTCGCGTAGCTGATAC
>CANTGP010000469.1 GCA_947653315.1 uncultured Lachnospiraceae bacterium | reverse complement strand
GGAAATGAAGCGAAAAGTGAGGGAACTTTTGGATACCGGGAACCGTGACACAGCCATGCAGGTAATGACGCAATTGGAACAGTTGCTTCCGGGAGATACGGAACTAATGGAACTAATGGCGCAGGCAAATACCATAATACGGTAAATTGGTCGGACAGGGAAAGATAATTGTTTTATCTGCCGCCTGTCCGATTATGAGGAAACTATTGAGCTGCCATATTTTATCCTTTCTGTCAGCCTTCTCTTTGTTCAGTACTGTCTATTCACGGAATCATCTCCATCAATGCCATTAATTCCCTGTCGCCCGGGAGCAGTTTTTCCAATTGCAGGATGAGCTGGCGCGCAGCGTCAAAATTTCCGTCATTTATCAATTCCCGCACTTTTTGTTTCATCTGTGCTGCCAATATCAGAAATTCATTTTCTTCTGCCAATGTCCTTTTACTCAGATGTTCTTCTTTTTCTTTTTGTAGCAGTATTTTACACCATTCCTTCATTGGCGGGTAACATTCTGCCGCTTTTGGAAGTATTTGGAGATAACCCATGTCATCCCCTTCCTGCTTCCGCTGCACTGCAAGGCGAATGTATACCGCAAATGCAGCTTCCGGTGGCAGAACCGTTGCCGTGTCATATTCAAACATTTCTTCCCGGTAAATATGGGAAAAAAAATTCCACATTTGAGAATAAAATTCATTCAAATATTTCAGCAGCCATTGGGATGTCATCCACGCTGTTCCCTGTTTCCGCAGCTTTCTCCGCATAATGCCTTCCTCTCGTTTCAGCTTCCAAAAACTGCAATGCATTCCTTCCTGTTCATTATCACGGCAGGCTGTTGTATATACATCATCCCATTCGTCCCCTTCTCTCCCAATATTCATTTCCAGCCAACTCCGTACCTGTGTGAACCATTCCGCAAGATTTGTCATCCGGATTTCTTCCACTACGGATATTTGGTTCCTGCGGATTAACGGCCACATGCCATTTCCCCATAACAGGGGATTGGCATCTTTTGTCCATAGTAGTTTCACTAATTCCCGTATTTTTTCCCTTTCTTCTTCCCTGTATTGGGCATAATACATAAGCCTGTAACGAACCGTATAGGCAGATGCATCCCGGCAGGCGGCAAAAACATACATCAGTCTCCGGTAGGCAGACGGATCTTTTGTGCTGCATTTTTGGATATTTCCGGTAATTTGCTTATGGAATGGTTCATTCCTGACAATTTCATCAAGGGCATCGGCAAATTCCTGCCGGAAAGAACATTCCCTCCACAGTTTCATGACATAATCCAAGGTATCGGGGTACAGGATAAGAGGGCTTGCGTCCCAGTCTTTCAGAGAAAAATATTTCCCTGCCGCATCCCAGTCCCCCGCAAGAACGCCAAGGGCAATCCCGTTCATGTAAGCAAAGTCCAGCTCCTGCTCCTTCAGATATTTACTTAAATCAAGGTAAATTTCATCCCGGTTGACTTTTTTCTGAAGGATACCGTACATTTCACGGTATTTCTCCAAATATTCCAGTCCCTCCCTGTAATTTCCGCTGTTTTGACAGACTGTCACCATTTCCCTGACGGTTCCCATCAGCGCCATACTGGTAGGAGCTCCTTCCTCTAAGATTTTTTTCCCCCATTCATACGCGGCATCCCAGTCTTCGGCCTGCATGTAGGCGCGCAGGCTGAAATTATAACAGTATCCTGCACCGTATGAGTATTGGTGGTTACGTTGGTAAATTTCCATTGCCCTGGCACACAGTTCCAATACCCGTTTTGTCATTTTCAGGGAATAATATTCCTGCACTATCTGGGGTATTACCCGCATGTTTTCAGGATCATCCTTTAACTCCGCCTCCATTAACGGAAGGTTCCTTTTTGTATGTTCCCTGTGCTCCTCCGTCGTTTGAAACGCATATCCGTAGTGATGGACAAAGGTATTAAAAAATTTTGTCGGTTCCTGCAGCGGACCAAGCCATTCATGTACCTTTCCCGTATACCGGGTATTTGGAAGGCGTTTTACCATACGTCCGGCATTGGAATCCGACCAGTTAAGTCCTTCCATATCCGCATAATTCCGCACCACGTAGATTGCCCTGTTATAGCGTTTATACTCTCCCGTTTGGAAGAAATCTATGATTTCGGATACGTCATCAAACCACTCGTCGTCATCCAAGGACATCACCCATTCTCCGGATGCCCTTTCCAAACCGGCATTCCGTGCCTTGGAAAAATCATTACACCATTCAAATTTCACGATTTCATCCGCATATTCCTCTGCCACGTCAATGGAGCCGTCCGTACATCCGGTATCTACTACAATGAGTTCACTGGGAACCTGCTGTAATATTGGTTTTATGGAATCCATGCATTTGCGTATAGTGTTAATCCGGTTGGACACCAGCATGGTTATCGTCACTTTTATATTTTTATTTTTTTCCCGCATTTTTATGTTCCTATTGTTTCTTATTTTATTTTCGGGTTTCCTGTTGGCTGCCGGAATTTTTAGCGTCACTGCTTCAAAAGTGAGGTTTCAGCCATGCGGCACCATAAAATTCCTTAAGCATTAAGAGGAACCGGAAAACCGGTTCCTCCAATATAAAACTTCTTTTTTTCAACTACTGCTATGTCCTTACGAATTAACCCAACAGGGAAAGTACGCCTTGGTTGCTCTGGTTAGACTGAGCCAGCATAGCCTGACCTGCCTGTGCAAAATATTGCAATTTCGGATGATTATGTAGAACATGGCAATGTAGATAT
>CANTGP010000468.1 GCA_947653315.1 uncultured Lachnospiraceae bacterium | reverse complement strand
TTGTGGAAAGTTTGTGGAAAGAAAGAAAAATCACTCTTGCTTTTTTTGTATAGACTGGATAAGATAGAAATTGTCAGGTGTATTCCTGCATGGGAAAAAGAATATGTTTATTGGAGTGATTTGAGATGAATAACGGGAAAAACAAAAGAATCCGCCACCTTGGAAGAAAGGTGAACGCTTTGGTAACGTGCCTGCTGTTAGTGAGCATTTTTGTGGTTGTAAAACTGTGTGTTTACATGTTTGAGGATCTTGCCATGGATATGCTGCGTGACCGGTGTGTCAATGGAACGAATATGCTTGCCTATGAATTACAGGATTACGAAGGACCGGAAGACAAGACACAGTTGTTGGACAGGATGAAAGAACTGATGCGCTGTGAATTTACCATTTTTAACGGGGATGTGCGGGAGTATACGACTATCCAGCAGGACGGGGAGCGTGTGGTCGGTACGACGCTTTCGGAAGACCTGAAAGAGAAAATTTTAGTACAGGGACAGAGTTATGTGGGAACGGCACGGATACTTGGGCAGGAACATCTTTGCTCCTATGTGCCGACCAAAGATGCCGACGGGAAAATTAACGGCTTGATTTTTGCAGGGATTTCCAAGGCAAATGCAATGGATGAAATCCTCGGGACCATGCAAATGGCGGCGCTGGTGGGAGTCGTAATGGTTGTTTTAAGTTTGGTTGTCATGACGGTATATGTACGGAACACCATTTCCAGGCCGCTATCCAAGCTGACGAAGCTGGCACAGACCATGGAGCACGGGGAACTCGGACTGGGATCAGGGAAGCAGATGAAAGCGGATATCCGTTCCAACGACGAAATCGGCTTTTTGGCATCCATATTTGAAAACACAGCCGAACGCCTGCGGGGATACATAGGGGAAATTTCCACTATTTTGGAAAATATTTCAAACGGGGATTTAACGGCGGCGACCACGAAGGATTACGTGGGTGATTTTACGTCCATTAAGCAGTCTTTGGATGAAATTTTGGTGAAACTGAACGGTACCATGGCTCAAATCGTGGAAAGCACGGATTATGTATCCGGCGGCGCGGAACAGGTATCCGTGGGTGCGCAGGCGCTCAGCCAGGGAGCCGTGGAACAGGCGAGCACCGTGGAAGCGCTGGAAATGCATATGCGTGAAATCTCCCAAAACGTTACACAGTCGGCGGAGAATGCGGAGCAGGCGAGCCGGAATGTACGGATTGTGGGCGGACAGATGATGGAAAGCAATGAAAAGATGCAGGAAATGATTAATGCCATGCAGGAAATCAGCAAGAGTTCCGGTGAAATCGGCAAGATTATCAAGACCATAGAGAAAATTGCTTCCCAAACCAACATCCTTGCCCTGAACGCTTCGGTAGAGGCGGCGCGTGCGGGCGAGGCGGGCAAAGGGTTTGCCGTGGTGGCGGAAGAAGTGCGCGCATTGGCAGGGGAGAGTGCCGAAGCGTCCAAGACAACGGCAGCGTTAATCGAGCGTTCCATCGAAAAAGTGGGACAGGGTACCCTGATTGCCAACGAAACGGCATCACAGCTTGCGTCCGCAGTGGCAGGGACAAAGGAAATCGTGGAAACAACGAACCAAATTGCGGATACTTCCCGCGTACAGGCGCAGTCCATTGCAGAAATACGGGAACAAATCAGCCAGATTTCCAGCGTGGTGCAGACAAATTCCGCCACGGCGCAGGAGAGCGCGGCAACCAGCGAACAGCTTAGCGCACAGGCAGGCATGCTGAAAAACATGATGGCAATGTTCCGCCTGAAAGGCTCCCGCGGGCGCTGACGGAGGAAGAAATATGCCGAATTCGACCAAAGGAGCATTGGAAGCATCGTTAAAAAAGCTGTTGCTGCATAAAACCCTGGATAAAATAACCATTCAGGATTTAACTTCCGATTGCGGCATCAGCCGGATGTCCTTTTACTATCATTTCAGGGATATTTATGATTTGGTGGAATGGGTCTGCATTGAAGACGGAAAACAAGCCCTGCAGGGGAAAAAAACATCGGATACATGGCAGGAAGGGATGCTCCAGGTATTTGAAGCCATTTTGGAGAACAAACCTTTTATCTTAAACGTATACCGCTGCGTCCGCAAAGAGAAAATAGAAAATTACCTGTATAAACTCACTTACGGGCTGATTGCCGATGTGGTGGGGGAAAAATGCATAGGGACGGATGTGGCGGAGGAAGACCGTGCATTTATTGCGGAGTTTTATAAATACGGATTTGTGGGAATCATCCTTGACTGGATTGACCGGGGAATGAAGGATGATTATAAGGAAATCGTGCGCAAGATGGGGATTGCGCTCTATGGGAATATCGAGAACTCCATCCATAATTTTGAACAGATAAACAAACGATAGTGCGGTGGGCAGCCGGGAACCCCGGCTGCCCAGCGCGAGAGTAGGGGAAAGGCTTTTCCCCTACTCGATTTACTCTTTATTTTCTGGAATAAATTCTAAATTATCTAAAGCATAACGGAGTGCCATGCACATTAATTCGTTACGGGAACGGTCACTTAATGCGGAAAGTTTATCGAATTCCTCCTGTAGTTCTTTATCTAATCTTAAAGACATAATAATTGTTTTGTCCTCTTTTTTGCTGTTTCTTTTGGTCTGACAATAAATTTACCGTTCATAGTTACTATCTCCTATTTTATGTGATGTATGTAAAAAGTATAGTCTAAATTACATATTATAGATATATTATAAATATGTATTCTAAGCGATATATTTATATGTAAT
>CANTGP010000467.1 GCA_947653315.1 uncultured Lachnospiraceae bacterium | reverse complement strand
AGAAGAATGGAAAAACATAAAAAATATCATTTCCCTATGCCGGGAATTTGGAAATACAAGGGAAATGGCAGTGACAAAAGTAATGGAAAAAGCTGGACTGCCATATGAAGAAGCAGAAGAATGGGTTGGGAGAATATGGGACTGACGGCATAATTTTCATGTTTTTTCCCATTTCTGCGCTGCTTTATCGCGCATTTCAAGTTTGTGTCTGCGCTGCATCCACAAACTTGGGAGTGAAAGATTTGAAAAATCTTTCACTCTTTTTCCGTTTCAATATTGCCCGGAGACATATATTTTGATACAATGAATAAAATATTCAGGAAAACTGCAAAGGGAAACAAGCGGTATGCCAAAAACCGCATGTCGTTTGCCAAAGGAGATTGGGAAAATGATAGAAGAAAAGTTAAAGGGCAAGAAGATTAAGGAAAAAATCATGGCGGTATTCGGCTCCATGCTGGCGGCATACATACTTACGGTGATCGTGGGGATTTTGGGGATGAGTCTGCTTAGCAAATATCCGACTGCGCGGATGGTGGCAATCGGCGTTTTGGTGGTGATTGCCGTTGGGAACCTTATTTTGGTGTTGAAGGTTTCGGGTTCCGTTGTATTTTCGCTGGTACAGCCGGTTAAGGAATTGGAGGAGGCAGCCAAACGGATGTCCCAGGGGGATTTCAGCGTGCGGATTACTTATGATTCGGATGATGAATTGGGGGAATTGGCGGAGTGTTTCCGTATTACGGTATCTTCACTGAAAATGATCATCGATGACTTATACCGTATCATTTCGGAATTTAAGGACGGGAATTTTGACGTGCGTTCCGGGTGCCGGGAAAAATATGTGGGCGATTACGAACCTTTGCTGACCCAGCTTAGGGATATGGTGGTTAATATCAGTAATTCTTTGGGCAATATCCAAAGCGTGGCGGACCAGGTAGCGTCCGGTTCCACGGAACTTGCCAATTCCGCACAGGTTTTGGCGGAAGGCGCGGCAAACCAGTCGTCCGCCGTGGAGCAGCTTCTTGCGACGGTAACGGACGTTACCGGTCAGGTAGAGGAAAACAGCCGTGCCACGGACAGGTTGCATGATAATGCAAAGAGTGTAGGCGGGGAAGCTGACATCAGCAGGAAGAAGATGGCGGACCTGATGCGCGCCATGGAGTCCATTAAAGATACTTCCCAGGAAATTAACAATATTATCGTGGATATCGAAGACATTGCATCCCAGACAAACCTTCTTTCCTTAAATGCAGCCATTGAGGCGGCACGGGCAGGGGAAGCAGGCAGAGGGTTTGCGGTGGTTGCGGAACAAATCCGGAAACTGGCAGAGGACAGCGCACAGTCCGCCGTGAAGACGAAACAGTTGATTGAGGCGTCTTTGGCGGAAATCAGTAAAGGAAACGATATTACGGAGGAGACCGCGGATTCCATGAATAAAGTAATGGACGAACTGGACAATATCCTTATGGGCGTGGGTGAAATCCGGACCGCATCCGATAAGCAGGCGGTATCCGTGAAGGAAATCGAAAAAGGAGTGGAACAGATTTCCAGGGTGGTAACCGCCAATTCGGCGACGGCGGAACAGACTTCCGCTACCAGTGAGCAGCTTTCGGCGCAGGCAATTACGCTGAACGGGGAGGTTGAACAGTTTAACCTCAGAAAGTAAGGAACAGAAATCGTTTTGTAAGAAAGAAAACGGGTTTGTGTCTGCGCTGCAACCGCAAACCTTGGATGCACGGAAAGCAGCGCAGAAATGAGGAAAAGCATGAAGTGCCCTTTTTGCGGACATGACAATACGAGAGTAATCGATTCCAGACCGGCGGAGGATAATAATTCCATCAGGCGCCGGAGGGTTTGCGACGTATGCGGCAAACGGTTTACAACGTATGAAAAAATTGATACGATTCCGTTGATTATTATAAAGAAGGATAATAACAGGGAAGCATATGACCGTTCCAAGATAGAGGCGGGCATTTTACGGGCGTGCCATAAACGTCCGGTGAGTGCAAACCAAATCAACCGTTTGGTGGAGGAAGTGGAGACGGAAATCTTCAATATGGAAGAACGGGAACTCTCCAGTCAGGTCGTGGGCGAGCTGGTGATGAATAAGTTAAAGGATTTGGATGCGGTGGCTTATGTCAGGTTTGCTTCCGTGTACAGGGAATTTAAGGATATCAACACGTTTATGGATGAACTGAAGAAAGTGTTGGATAAATAATTGCGCCGTTTTCTATTTGGTGTAAGTCATACTGGAGCGTGTTTGAAAATTCAAAATGGTAAGGCAGGATACAGGATGTTTCAGAGATTTTATCCGGATGAATATGTGGATTCCGCTTATGGGATTGATTTTGAGGGATTGTATACACAGGGATACCGTGGAATTATTTTTGATATCGATAATACGCTTGTTCCCCACGGAGCGCCTGCGGATGAAAGGAGCATAGCCCTGTTCCGACGTTTAAAGGGGCTTGGCTACCGGATTATGCTTTTGTCCAATAACAAGGAACCGAGGGTAAAACTGTTTAACGATGCGGTGGGGGCTGCATACATCTTCAAGGCAGGGAAACCTTCCGCTGCCAATTATTACCGGGCGATGGAACGGATGCAAACGGACAGGGCAAATACGCTGTTTGTGGGCGACCAGCTTTTCACTGACATATGGGGGGCGAAGAAAGCGGGAATATACACATTCCTTGTGAAACCCATTCATCCGAAGGAAGAAATACAGATTGTCCTCAAACGGTATTTGGAAAAAAT
>CANTGP010000466.1 GCA_947653315.1 uncultured Lachnospiraceae bacterium | reverse complement strand
CACGCCCGCATATGGAAGTTTGCTGTTTCACAGCATGCGGGCGGCGCGGCGAGTATCTGCGGTATGAAAAAAATGAGAGGATGAAAGGAAGAAGGAAGATGAGTGAAGTGTTTAACGTGGAAGAAATTTTTGCGAAAAATGTATTTACCATAGGGAAAATGAAACAGAGGCTTCCGAGGAATGTATACAAGGAAGTGAAGAAGGTCATGGACCAGGGCGGCGAGCTTTCCCTGGCGGCGGCGGACGTGGTAGCGAAGGCGATGAAGGATTGGGCGGTGGAAAACGGCGCGACCCATTATACCCACTGGTTCCAACCCCTGACCGGCATTACGGCGGAGAAACATGACTCTTTCGTGACGCATCCGGACGAGGAGGGCAAGATGCTGATGGAATTTTCCGGTAAAGAGCTGATTAAAGGCGAGCCGGATGCTTCTTCTTTCCCTTCGGGCGGTCTGCGCGCTACCTTTGAGGCAAGGGGGTATACCGCATGGGACATTACCTCCCCTGCATTCCTGAAGGAAGCGGCTACCGGCGTCATCCTTTGTATTCCTACCGCATTCTGCTCTTATACGGGAGAAGCATTGGATAAGAAAACACCGCTCCTGCGTTCCATGGAAGCAATCAGCGAGCAGGCGGTCCGCATTGTCCGGCTGTTCGGGAATAAGGAAGCGACCAAAGTGGTGGCCAGCGTGGGACCGGAACAGGAATATTTCCTTGTGGATAAAGACAAATATTTGCAAAGACCGGACCTGATTTTTGCGGGACGCACGCTGTTTGGCGCGCCTGCCCCGAAAGGACAGGAAATGGAGGATCACTATTTCGGCGTTATCCGTGAGCGCATCGGTGCGTACATGAAGGATTTGAACGAGGAACTGTGGAAACTGGGTGTGTCGGCAAAAACCCAGCATAACGAGGTGGCTCCGGCACAGCATGAGATGGCGCCCATTTATGAAACCGCAAACATTGCGGTAGACCATAACCAGATTGTCATGGAAACGATGAAAAGAGTTGCGGTGCGTCATGACATGCGGTGTCTGCTCCATGAGAAACCGTTCGCGGGTGTTAACGGCTCCGGAAAACACAACAACTGGTCCCTTGGCACGGACAACGGCGTGAATCTGTTGGATCCGGGCGATACCCCCAATGAGAACATCCAGTTCCTTTTGGTGCTCGCCTGCATCATGAAAGCGGTGGATACCCATGCGGATTTGCTGCGCCAAAGTGCATCCGATGTGGGAAATGACCACCGTTTGGGCGCCAACGAGGCTCCTCCTGCCATTATCTCCATGTTCCTCGGTGAGCAGTTGGAGGATGTGGTAAAACAGTTAGTGGAGACGGGAATCGCATCTTCCTGCAAGGAGGGCGGCGTACTGGAGACCGGAGTTTCCACCCTGCCGAATTTTGAGAAGGATGCTACGGACAGGAACCGGACTTCGCCGTTTGCGTTTACCGGAAATAAATTTGAATTCCGTATGGTGGGTTCGGCGGATTCCATTGCAAGCCCGAATACGATTTTAAACGCCATTGTTGCGGAAGCATTTTGTGAGGCGGCGGATGTATTGGAGAAAGCGGACAATTTTGAGCTGGCAGTGCATGATTTGATTAAGGAGTACATGACGAAGCATCAAAGAATCATTTTCAACGGCGACGGTTATTCCGATGAATGGGTTTTGGAGGCGGAGAGAAGGGGACTTCCCAACATCAAATCCATGGTGGAAGCGGTGGAGACGCTGACCACGGACAAAGCGGTAAAATTGTTTGAGAAATTCCATATTTTCACGAAAGCGGAGCTGGAATCCCGTGAGGAAGTGCTTTATGAAACATATGCAAAGACCATTAACATCGAAGCGCTGACCATGATAGACATGGCGTCGAAGCAGATTATCCCGGCGGTGGTAAAATATACGAAATCGCTGGCGGATACGGTAATCGCCGTAAAAGAAGCGGGAGCGGACGCATCGGTGCAGGCAGGGCTTTTGGCAGGCGTATCCGCAAAACTGGCGGAGACGAAGGCGGCGCTCGGAAAACTGCAGGAGGCGGAAGACAAGGCAAATGCCATGGGCGAAGGCAGGGCACAGGCATTTGTTTACAAGGATGAGGTAAAGGCTGCCATGGATGCCCTCAGGGCACCCGTGGATGAGCTGGAAATGCTCGTGGATAAGGAAGTATGGCCGTATCCTACGTATGCGGATTTAATGTTTGAGGTATAGGTGTAAGGTGTGGTTTTTTGGTTTGTGACAGGCGGCGTTTACCGGAAGGTAGACGCCGCCTGTCATCAGTTTGCCCAGCATGGGCGAGTTTTAACGGGTGAAACTCCCGCTGCCGCCGCCCCGCCCAAAAATCCCTCCCGTGCGTCCGCTTCCAAACACAACATTCAGGCCGAACTGTTACCGAAAAATAAAAAAAATAAAAAAAGGGCTTGCAAAATGTTATGGGATACTGTATAATACCAAAATGTAGCGAGCAGATAGCAAGCTGCCAAATAGAATATTGGGCTATCGCCAAACGGTAAGGCAACGGACTCTGACTCCGTCATTTCAAGGTTCGAATCCTTGTAGCCCAGCGAATGTGACCCGATGGATTGATCCACCGGGTTTTCTTATGCACAGCCCCGTGCAGAGGAATATGCCGCCAAGGCGGCGCACGGGGCGCGCGGCGAGTAGGGGAGAAAAACCTTCCCCTACTCGATTGCGCAGCCCTATTGCCTGATAATATGGAATGAATTAGCAAGTTGATTTGTGATGGAAAGGATAATAT
>CANTGP010000465.1 GCA_947653315.1 uncultured Lachnospiraceae bacterium | reverse complement strand
GAAGCGCAGGGCGCCAGGGGCAAGCCGGGCAGGGCGTTCCCTTCCTGTCTCCTGCCGGTATCGAAAAGGGGAAGTTTTTTTTGGGGGGAATATGAGGAACTTGGGGATTTTATTTACAGATTCCGTGTATGATGTTAAAATTGGTAAATGGAATGGCGGGGGAAAAATGAGGGGAAATTTTGACGGAAAAGGAGTTGGGGAAGAAGATGGGAATGGATATGCAGGAGCAGGGGAAATGGTGGAAAAGCGCCGTGATTTACCAGATTTATCCGCGCAGTTTTGCGGACAGCAATGGGGATGGGATCGGGGATTTGCAGGGGATTATTTCAAAATTGGATTATTTGGGGAATTTGGGGATCGATGCGATTTGGCTTTCCCCGGTATGCAAATCGCCGCAGGATGATAATGGATATGATATTTCCGATTACCGGGATATTGATCCTATGTTCGGGACTTTGGAAGATATGGAAGAATTGATCCGGGAAGCGGGGAAACGTAAGATTCGTATTATTATGGATTTGGTTTTAAACCATTCTTCGGATGAACATGAGTGGTTTGTGGAAGCAAAAAAGGGCAGGGATAATCCGTATCATGATTATTATGTTTGGCGTGACGGGAACGGGGATTCGCAGGACGGAGGCAAGAGGATGCCGCCGAATGATATGAAAGCGGCGTTTGGCGGCTCGGCGTGGGAATGGGTTCCGGAGGTGCAGCAGTATTATTTTCACCAGTTTTCCGTGAAGCAGCCGGATTTGAACTGGGAAAATCCGAAGCTGCGCCGGGAAATTTATGACTTGATTAACTGGTGGATTCAAAAAGGTGTGGGGGGATTCCGGCTGGATGTGATTGATCAAATCGCGAAAGAGCCGGACCGGCGGATTACGAACAACGGACCGCGGCTCCATGAATTTTTAAGGGAGTTAAGCCGTGAGACGTTCCAAAAAGCGGATTTGGTTACGGTCGGGGAAGCATGGGGGGCGACCACGGAGCTTGCCAGGCTGTACAGTAATCCCGATAACAGCGAATTGTCCATGGTATTCCAGTTTGAACATATCTGTCTGGATCAAATAAAGGGAAAGGAAAAATGGGATTTGGCGCCCCTGCCGTTCCTTAAACTGAAAGAGGTGTTCGGGCGCTGGCAGACGGAGCTGTATGGAAAAGGGTGGAACAGCCTTTTTTGGAATAACCATGACCTGCCAAGGATTGTCTCACGGTGGGGAAATGACGGGCAGTACCGGGTGGAATCGGCGAAAATGCTGGCGATTCTTTTGCATGGGATGCAGGGGACTCCGTATATCTACCAGGGCGAAGAATTGGGAATGACCAATGCCGCCTATGAAATCGGGGAGTACCGCGACATCGAAACGGTGAATCTGTACAGGGAGCGTTTGGAAAAGGGATATGCGAAAGAGGAAGTCATGCGCTCCATTCATGCAAAAAGCCGGGATAATGCGAGAACCCCGATGCAATGGAATGACGGGGAAAATGCGGGATTTACGGATGGGGAACCTTGGATTTTGGTCAATCCGAATTACAGGGAGATTAATGCGGCACGGCAGGTGGACGATGGGGATTCCGTTTTTGGTTGTTATAAGGAACTCATCCGCTTGCGTAAAAAATATCCGGTATTTACCGAAGGCCGGTTCCAAATGCTGCTTGCGGAGGACAGAAATCTATTTGCTTATACCAGGGAGGAGGGGGAGACAAGACTTCTTGTGGTCTGTAATTTTTACGGGCAGACGGTGGAATGCCCGTTGGGAGAAACCATGGAAACCATGGAACTGCTGCTCGGTAATTATAAAGAGACGGAGCGGATGGAAGTTCTGCGTCCTTATGAAGCCAGGATGTATTTGGGGAAAATGTAACCGGTTTTTGGTTACTTTTCCCCGTCGGAGGAATATTCTAGAGCGTGTTTGAAAATTGCTTTCTTTATGCACAGGCCCGCATATAGAAGTTTGCTGTTTCACAGCATGCGGATGTCAATAGTGTTCTTGTTTGGGTTTCCCTGTTTATAAAGTTCTCATGTTAGTATAAGGGTATGTTTGCTCACTACAATGCCATAAAGTGCGAATCTGTTTGGAATAAATTGTTTTGCTGCCCGGTAGGAGGCAGGTATGGAAGGGAGAAAAGACATATCTGTATTTTGCAATTATTATAAATGAATTGGCAGTTTTTATGGTTGATAATAAAACGGCAATGGTATACTTTATTCCTTATAAATTAAGAAAAATGCCTTAAATGTTTTGGGAGATTGACAGAGGCAGGGAGGAAAATAAAAATGGATTATGTGTTGTCACTGCAGGATTTCAGGGCAAAAAATATTTATCCGTTAGGAGAGGATTTCCGGGGAAAAAGCAAAAGCGGAGAGGAATTGTCCTTCACCAATTATTATATGGAGAAAAACGGAATCCCTTTCTTTGGCATCAGCGGGGAGTTCCATTATTCAAGGATGTCCGATGCCATGTGGGAAGACGAATTGATTAAAATGAAAATGTGTGGAATCAATGTGGTTTCCACTTATATATTTTGGATTCACCATGAAGAACAGGAAGGGGTGTTTGATTTCTCCGGCTGCAGGGATTTACACAGGTTTGTTTCCCTTTGCCGGAAGCATGGTTTGTATGTCATTTTAAGAGTCGGTCCGTTTGACCATGGCGAGGTCAGAAACGGAGGAATACCGGACTGGATGTATGGAATGCCTTTTGAGGTGCGCAAACTGAGCGAAGGATTTTTGTATTACACGGGAAGATTAGAATAGA
>CANTGP010000464.1 GCA_947653315.1 uncultured Lachnospiraceae bacterium | reverse complement strand
GCGGATGCCGGGGCAGCGGCGGAAACCGGGGAAAACGTCCGGGACGGAAAGGGAGACGGAAAGAAAGCGGAAACGGGAAATCAGGAAGCCGCAAAGGACGCCGGGGAAAAGGAAGAAAATGTCAAAACGGCGGACGGCGGCCAGGAAAAAGAAACAGATGCGGACGGCGCGGAAACCGGGACAGGGGAACAGGAAGACGGAAAAAAGGAGCCGCAGCTTAAGGATTATGAAATTACGGTATTCGGGGAAACACAGGTTATGTTTGCCGCAAGTCCGGTGAATGTCAGGAGCGGGCCTTCCACGGATTTTGCACGGACGGGCGGTTTGGACCGGGGACAGGAGGTATCGGTAACGGGACAGGCGGATACGGGCTGGTACGAGATTGCCTACGGGGACGGAAAGGCATATGTCAGCGGGCATTATCTGCAAAAGGAGAAACCGGCGGAGGAAGCGCCTGCGCCGGAAGCACCGGTGCAGGAAGGACAGACGCCGGAACCGGAGAAGGTGCAGGCGGTAACGGAAGTAAAAAACGTGGCGGGCGTTATTCTGGTAGGGGATTCCCGTTTTGTGCAGATGCAGGAGAATGTGGGAGAGAACAGTTGTACGTGGATTGCGGAAAATGGCAAGGGCTATAACTGGTTTAACGAGACTGCGGTGGCGAGGATTGACGGCTGTGTGGGAAAAGGTTCCAAGATTTTAATCAATCTTGGCGTCAACGATCCCGGACATGTCAACGATTACGTGGCATTAGTAAATGCGAAAGCGGCGGAATGGACCGGCAAGGGTGCGACGGTGTATTACGCCTCGGTGAATCCGGTATGGGACAATCCTTATACCACGGAGGAACAGGTGGTTTATTTCAACAGTCAGATGCAGGCGGGCTTAAGCGGGGATGTCCACTGGATAGACAGCCACGGATATTTGGATTCCATCGGTTATAAACTGGTGGACGGACTGCATTTTAACGCGGAAACCTACCAAAACCTTTATGCTTACTTCATGAGCTGCCTGTAAGCGGTAAAAACAGGTAACGGTTCGGCTTGGGACTTTGCACTTGCTGCAAAGTCCGTAAGAATGTGTAAAGGTCCCGAAGAATCCGGTCTCTTTGCCGAAGGCAAACTTGGAATAGACCGGATTCCGTAACTATGAAGCCGAAGGCTGAATAGATACAAAAACAGGTGCGTGTGACAGATTTTTCCTTGTGCTTATATGGCGAATCTGCTATAATCTTTATGAAACGGCTGTGTTACCCTTTTGCGCGGCAGGCGGCGCCTCCGGGCGGAACGGTGAAACGGTCAGATAAACAGGAAATATTATAAAACAAAAGGAGAGGGAACAATGAAAGGAAATATTGTTGTTGGACAGTCCGGCGGCCCCACGGCCGTAATTAACTCCTCCGTTGCAGGCGTATATGCGGCGGCTAAGAAGCTGGGAGTGAAGAAAGTATACGGTATGGTACATGGTATCCAGGGATTTTTGCAGGACAACCTGTGCGACCTTGACGAGTACCTTGCGGACGGGACGGGCATTGAAATGTTAAAGAGGACTCCTTCCGCATTTTTAGGCTCCTGCCGTTTTAAGATGCCTAAAATTGAAGGACACGAAGACGTATATGAGAAAGTATTTGAAATCATGGAGAAGCATGATATTGAATGTCTGTTCTATGCAGGCGGAAACGACTCCATGGATACCGTAAAGATGCTGTCGGATTATGCGGCTGCGCACAATAAACCCCAGAGGTTCATGGGTGTTCCCAAGACCATTGACAACGACCTGCCGATTACGGACCATTGTCCGGGATACGGCTCCGCGGCAAAATACATTGCGGCAAGCATTAAGGAAGTAATCCGTGACAACGAGTCTTTCGGCGTTGAGAAACCTACCGTATGTATTGTGGAAATTATGGGACGTAATGCGGGATGGCTTACCGCTGCCGCAGCTTTGGCAAAAGGTGAGGACTGCAGCGGCGTGGACGCTATTTACCTGCCGGAGAAAACCTTTGACGTGGATGCTTTCATGCAGAAGGTAAAACACCTTGGCGAAACGAAGTCTTCCGTTGTGATTGCGGTTTCCGAAGGAATTAAAATTGCGGACGGGCGTTATGTATGCGAACTGGCAAATGAAAATGTGGCAGTGGATGCATTCGGACACAAGCAGATGTCCGGTACGGCTGCTTATCTCGCGGCAGAGGCGGCAAAAGCGACAGGGCTTAAGACCCGTGCCATTGAGTTTTCCACCCTGCAGCGTGCGGCTACACACCTTGCTTCCCTGACGGATATCAACGAGGCATTCCAGGTAGGGCATGATGCGGTTCTTGCTGCGGAAGAAGGCAAGACAGGCATGATGATTACTTTGGACAGGAACGGTGACGATCCGTATCAGTGCGGTACCAGCGCATACGACATCCATGCCATTGCCAACGTGGAAAGGGCAGTTCCCGACGAATGGATTACCGAGGACGGATGCGGCCTGAACGAAGGTTATGAAAAATATGCAAGACCCTTGATTATGGGTGAATTGCAGCCGTTGTTCGTGAACGGCCTGCCGAGGCACTTGGTTAGGAAGAAATAAGGAAAAACGGCGGATAAAAGATTATTGAAATTATAAAATCATTGAATAGTAAAACAGGTTTCCAATGCCTGCGCAGATACCATGAAATATGGTATTTGCGCAGGTTTTTTTGGTTATACCGCTAGAGCGTGGTGGAAATATGACGCAGAAGGAATCGCCGGAAACATATGCCGGAGTTTGGAAAAAAAGGGAAA
>CANTGP010000463.1 GCA_947653315.1 uncultured Lachnospiraceae bacterium | reverse complement strand
AAAGAATTCGTCTGGCAAAGCACGCGGGGATGAAGATTATGGAGTTGGTGGAAAAGGACATTAAACCGAGGGATATCATGACGGAAAAAGCGTTTATTAATGCGCTTCGCATGGATATGGCTTTGGGATGTTCCACGAATTCCATGCTGCACCTTCCCGCTATTGCCCATGAAGCGGGTGTGGAGCTGGATCTTGACATTGCCAACAAACTTTCCGCGGAAACGCCGAACCTGTGTCATTTGGCGCCGGCAGGTCCTACCTATATGGAAGACCTGAACGAAGCGGGCGGCATTTATGCGGTCATGAACGAGTTGAACAAGAAGAACCTGTTATACACGGATTTGATGACGGCGACAGGGAAAACGGTGGGCGAAAACATTGCGGGATGCACCAATAAGAATCCCGAAGTCATCCGTCCCATCGAAAATCCTTACAGCCAGACCGGTGGAATCGCCGTATTAAAAGGGAATCTCGCGCCGGATTCCTGCGTGGTGAAGCGCTCCGCGGTGGTGGAGGAAATGATGGTACACGAAGGTCCGGCAAGGGTGTTTGACTGTGAGGAAGACGCCATCGCGGCGATTAAGGGCGGTAAAATCGTGGCAGGGGATGTGGTAGTGATCCGTTATGAGGGTCCCAAAGGCGGACCGGGCATGAGGGAAATGTTAAACCCTACTTCCGCCATTGCCGGAATGGGATTGGGCGCCAGTGTGGCGCTGATTACCGACGGACGTTTCTCAGGGGCATCCAGGGGGGCATCCATCGGGCATGTATCGCCGGAAGCGGCAGTGGGCGGTCCCATTGCGTTTGTGGAGGAAGGCGATACCATTTGCATTAATATCCCGGAAAATACGATCCACATGAAAGTGTCGGAGGAAGAACTCGCAAAACGCAGGGAGAACTGGAAGCCGAGGGAGCCGAAAGTAACGACCGGGTATCTGTCACGTTACAGGGAGCTGGTAACAAGCGGTAACAGGGGCGCCATTTTGGAAGTACCCCATAAGGAGTAGGAGGAAACAACGATGCAGCTTACAGGTGCGGAAATAGTAGTGGAATGTTTAAAGGAACAGGGAGTGGACACCGTTTTCGGATATCCGGGCGGCACCATTTTGAACGTATATGACGCATTGTACCAACACAGCGGGGAAATCAACCATATTCTGACCTCCCATGAGCAGGGGGCGGCCCATGCGGCGGACGGTTATGCGCGCGCCACCGGGAAGGTGGGCGTGTGCCTTGCCACCAGCGGACCGGGCGCAACGAACCTGGTAACGGGAATCGCCACGGCATATATGGATTCCGTGCCGATGGTGGCGATTACCTGCAACGTGAACCTGCCGCTGCTTGGGAAGGACTCCTTCCAGGAAGTGGACATTGCCGGCGTGACCATGCCCATCACCAAGCACGGCTATATCGTAAAGGATGTGAAAATCCTTGCCGGGACGCTGCGCAAAGCGTTTAAGATTGCCAAGAGCGGACGTCCCGGACCGGTGCTTGTGGATATTACCAAGGACGTGACGGCGAATACCTGTGAATATACGAAAGAGATACCGGAAACGGAACCGCCGGTGAAAAAATACACGGATGCCGACATCGAAAAGGCTTTGGAATTGATACAGGCATCGGAAAAGCCTTATATTTACGTGGGAGGCGGCGCCGTGATTTCCGGTGCGGCAGCGGAAGTGACGGAGTTTGCCAAGAAGCTGGACGCGCCGGTTTGCGATACGCTGATGGGCAAAGGCGCTTTTGACGGGCATGACGGGCTTTACACCGGTATGATCGGAATGCACGGCACGAAGACTTCCAATTTCGGCGTCAGCGAATGCGACCTTCTGATTGCCCTTGGCGCCAGGTTTTCCGACCGTGTGGTAGGAAATCCCTCCAAGTTTGCCAGCCATGCGAAAGTACTGCATATCGATATTGACGCTGCGGAAATCAACAAAAATATCCGCACCGATGCCTCCGTTGTCGGTGATTTAAAGGAAATCCTTACGGTTTTGAACGGCAGAATGTCCCAAACGGAGCATAAGGACTGGGTGGGGCATATAAAGGAAATGAAGGAAAAGTATCCGTTAAATTATGATACCGCCCAGCTTTCCTGTCCCTATATCATAGAAGAACTGGACCGCATCACGCAGGGGGATGCCATCGTATCCACGGACGTGGGGCAGCACCAGATGTGGGCGGCGCAGTATTACAAATATTCCAAACCGAGGACGTTTTTGAGCTCCGGCGGTCTTGGCACCATGGGCTACGGTTTGGGCGCATGCATCGGCGCGAAAATGGGAAAGCCGGAGAAAATCTGCGTCAATATCGCGGGCGACGGCTGTTTCCGCATGAACATGAACGAACTGGCGACGGCAAGCCGGTATAACATCCCGATTATCCAAATCGTCATCAACAACCATGTACTCGGAATGGTGCGCCAGTGGCAGACATTATTTTACGGCAAACGGTATTCCCAAACGGTATTGAGCGATAAGGTGGATTTCTGCAAGGTAGCGCAGGGGCTTGGCTGTGAAGCCATCCGTGTGACGAAGAAAGAGGAAGTGGCGCCCGCCATCGAAAAAGCAATTGCCCTAAAGGCTCCGGTACTGATCGAATGCGTGATTCCGGAAGACGACAAAGTATTTCCCATGGTTCCGGCAGGAGCGCCAATCAGCGAAGCCTTTGACGGAACGGATATGGAAAAAGAACCGTAAAACGGGCGGGAATGAAAAAAGAAAAAATGAAAAAAATAAAACGGAAAAGAAAAAAGAAGAATAAAACAAAACTGC
>CANTGP010000462.1 GCA_947653315.1 uncultured Lachnospiraceae bacterium | reverse complement strand
CTGGTGCGCATATATTTTACTTACAGATTGGGAAAGGTACGGGTGTGCGGTATGGAGAGACAGATTGTCGTGACGATAGGGAGATGTTTTGGCAGCAACGGGCGTAGGATTGGCGAGAAGCTGGCGAATGATTTGGGGATTCATTTTTATGACAGGAATTTAATCGAAAGGGCGGCAAAGGAAAGCGGCATCGATTGGAAAACCATGGGGCAGGCGGATGAAAAGCTGATTGGCAGGCTCATAAAATTTGCGCCCGGTTTTGATTTCATACAGGATAACCCGAATGAAAAAATATACCGCGCACAGGCGGAAACCATCCGTAAAATCGTGAAAAGCGGGGAGTCCTGCGTAATTGTTGGGCGTGGGGCGGATTATGTCCTGCGGAACCGGCCGGAAGTGCTGAAAGTATATATTTATGCGCCGTATTTTCTCCGGGTGGAAACCGTCATGGAGCGTTATCATTTTTCCAGGGAGGAAGCGGAAAATGTGGTCCGGTATATGGATAAAACCAGAAAGAATTATTACGAGTATTTTACGGATAATAATTGGGACCAGAAAGAGGGGAAGGATTTGTTGATAGACAGCAGCGAGTTCGGCGTGGATGGGACGGCCGGTCTGCTGAAGGCTGCCGTCGAATGTAAAATGAAGAAAGACTGGGACGATTTATAATATAAATATCGGAAAGAATGGGTAGTTTTAGATGGATTATGTAGTATTTGACCTGGAATGGAATCAGGGGAGTACCGGAAAAGAGGGAGAAGTGAAAGGGGTCCCTTTTGAAATCATTGAAATCGGCGCGGTGAAATTAAACGGGGATTTAGAAATGACCGGGCAGTTTAACCGTTTGGTCAAACCGCAGATTTACCATGAGTTAAATTATGTTACCAGGGACCTGATTCATTTAAATATGGAAGAACTGGAAAACGGACAGTATTTTCCCGAAGTGGTAAGGGACTTTTTGGAATGGTGCGGGGAGGATTGTATGTTCTGTACCTGGGGTCCCATGGATTTGCTGGAACTCCAAAAAAATATGAAGTTTTACGGGATGGATTCGTTAGGGGACGGACCGGTAAAATATTATGACGTGCAAAAACTGTTCAGTATCGGGTATGAGGACAGGAAATCCAGGAGAACCTTGGAGTATGCCATCGATTTTTTGGAATTGGAAAAGGATATTCCGTTCCACCGGGCGTTCAGTGATGCGTATTATACGGCAAAAGTCATGGCACAACTGGATGCGTCCGTGTTCGGCAATTATTCTTTTGATGTGTTTGTGCTGCCGAAATCGCGCAAAGAGGAAATCAAGGTAGTTTTTGATAATTACGCAAAGTATATTTCAAGGGAATTTGAAAGCAAGTCCGACGCCCTTGCCGACAGGGAGGCGATGAGCATCCGGTGTTATCTGTGCCGGCGTAACATAAAGCGTAAAATGAAATGGACCACGCCAAACGGGAAACACTATTACGGTGTGGGATATTGTGACCAGCACGGATATGTGAAAGCAAAAGCTCGGGTAAGAAAATCGGAAAACGACAAAGTATATATTGTGAAAACGACAAAATTTATATCGGAAGAAGACGCAAACCTGATTATGGAAAAGCGGATGAAACCGAAACAGGTATCACCGTAAAGAATAGGAAAATAATCATGCCGCCAATCGTGAAACCGTAATCCATACGGGCACATTGGCGGCTTTAAGATTTTTGTAAGAAACAGGCTCACATGGCTGTAAGAAATATCCGGTAAGATGGGAACATGCAAAGAAGCAGGGAAATGCGTGACGCGCAAAAAACGGGAAAGGAAGAAAGATTTGGCATGAAGGAACGGATACTGGTGGTGGATGACGACAGGGAAATCGTAAAAGCAATCGCACTGTTGCTGGAAAAGGAGGAATATGAAGTCCTGAAGGCTTATGACGGAATGCAGGCATTGGAAACCATAGCGGAAAAGCAGGTGCAGCTTATCATCATTGATGTGATGATGCCCAAACTGGACGGTCTGTCGGCAGTATTAAAAATCAGGGAGAAGAAAAACATACCGATTATCGTGCTGAGTGCCAAAAGCGAAGATACGGATAAGGTGCTGGGACTCTCCATGGGAGCGGACGATTACGTAACGAAACCTTATCATCCGGCAGAGCTGGTGGCAAGGGTGAAAAGCCAAATCCGCAGGTATACCAGCCTGGGGGATATCAACGCCCCTTCTTCCACCGGGAGTATCGTAAACGGCAGGCTGGAATTTTCCAAAGAGGAAAGGGTGCTGTATGCGGACGGGGAACCCGTGAAGCTGACGGCGACGGAAACGAAAATCGTGGACCTGCTGATGTGCAACTTGGGCAGGGTATTCCCTGCGGAGGAAATCTACCGGCGCGTATGGAATGAAGAAGCCTATGCGGCGGAAAATACGGTCATGGTTCATATCAGGAGGATACGGGAGAAAATTGAGTGGAATCCGAAGGAACCGGAATATTTAAAGGTGGTGTGGGGCATTGGATACAAAATGGAAAAAAAGTAAAATGGTAATCGGGGTAATTTCGTGGTTTGTGGGAATCCTGCTGCTTACGGTGAATGTGTTCGGGCTGCTGTTGGAAATGGGCTGTCAGGAACATTTCGCGGAATACGCGGGGGGTATTTTCCGGATGGGTTATGAGGATACGGAGGAATTTGCGGAATTTATGCGGTACCGGATGAGTGATTTCCTTGCCATGTCCGTGGCGGATGATATGGAAGATGTGGAGCAAAAAAGGGAAATCATGGAAACCGAAAAAGAAAAAACGTATGTGGAC
>CANTGP010000461.1 GCA_947653315.1 uncultured Lachnospiraceae bacterium | reverse complement strand
CAGATTCATTTCCTGCCACAGCACTGTTTATACTTCTTCCCGCTGCCGCACGGACAAGGATCGTTGGGATATACTTTCGCCACGTCCCGCTTCACCGGTCCTTTCGAGAGGGAATCATCCTTGTTTGTCCCTGTCACCTTTGCCACCTGCTCCCGCTCCACCTTCTGTTCAATACGGACATGGAACAGGAGTCGGACGGTTTCTTCCTTAATGTTCTGAGTCATCTCGTCAAACATCTCATATCCGCTTAATTTATATTCCACCAACGGATCCCTTTGCCCATATGCCTGAAGACCCACACCCTGTCTGAGCTGCTCCATATCGTCGATATGGTCCATCCATTTCCGGTCAATGACTTTTAACAGAATCACGCGCTCGATTTCCCGCATGGCTTCGGGATTGGGGAACTCCGCTTCCTTGCTCTCATACAGCTTCACGGCTTCTTCTTTCAACTGCTGCTTTAAACTGTTTTTCTTTGGTTTTAATACCCTTCCCGTATTGACGGGACGCAGGGGAATGGTAGGCAGCAGCAGCGTATTCAGCTCATGGAAATTCCAGTCGTCGATATCCACATCGTCCCCGATACTGATATCCACCGCATTTTCCGCAATATCCGTCACCATCTTGAAAATGGCATCCCGCATACTCTCGCCGCTTAATACCTGTCTTCTTTCCTCGTAAATGATTTCCCTCTGTTCGTTCATTACCTGATCGTATTCCAGCAGGTTCTTACGGATACCGAAGTTGTTGTTCTCAATCTTCTTCTGTGCCGACTCAATGGCTTTGGTCAGCGATTTATGCTCGATTTCCTGATCCTCCGGTATGCCCAGCGCATTAAACATACCAATCAGCCGCTCCGAACCGAACAGGCGCATCAAATCATCTTCAAGGGAAATATAAAACTTGGACTCACCGGGATCGCCCTGGCGCCCGGAACGTCCGCGCAACTGATTATCGATACGCCTGGACTCATGGCGTTCCGTACCGATGATTTTCAACCCGCCCGCGGCTTTTGCCTCATCGTCCAGCTTGATATCCGTACCACGCCCCGCCATATTGGTGGCGATGGTAACGGCGCCGTGGATTCCCGCATCCGCCACAATTTCCGCCTCCAGCTCATGGAACTTGGCATTTAACACCTTATGCTGGATGCCTTCTTTGGAAAGCAGTTTGCTGACTTCCTCCGATGCCTCGATGGTAATGGTACCCACCAGTACCGGCTGACCTTTGGCATGTGCCTCCTTCACCGCTTCCACGATGGCATGGAGCTTTTCTTTTCTCGTCTTATACACCGCATCCTGCAAATCCTGCCGGATTACCGGTTTATTGGTTGGGATTTCGATGACATCCATGCCGTAGATGTCCCGGAATTCCTTTTCTTCCGTTAAAGCGGTACCGGTCATGCCGGCTTTCTTTTCAAATTTGTTAAAAAAGTTCTGGAACGTAATGGTTGCCAGTGTCTTGCTCTCCCGCTTCACCTTTACGTGTTCCTTGGCTTCGATTGCCTGATGCAGACCGTCGGAATAACGGCGTCCGGGCATGATACGTCCGGTAAACTCATCCACAATCAACACCTGTTCGTCCTTCACCACATAATCCTGGTCACGGAACATAAGGTTATGCGCCCGCAGCGCAAGATTAATATTATGCTGTATCTCCAAATTCTCGGGGTCGGCAAGGTTTTCGATTTGGAAAAACCGCTCCACTTTGGCAACACCCTCGGCAGTCAGGTTCACGACCTTGTCCTTTTCATTCACGATAAAGTCCCCGGTTTCCTCCCGCTCGATTCCCATAATGGCATCCATCTTGGTCATTTCCGCCATATCCTCACCGCGTTTTAACTGTCTCGCCAGCAAATCGCAGGCTTCGTACAGTCTGGTGGACTTGCCGCTTTGTCCGGAAATAATAAGCGGTGTCCGCGCCTCGTCAATCAGCACGGAGTCCACTTCATCGATAATGGCATAATGAAGATCCCGGAGCACAAGCTGTTCCTTATAAATGACCATATTGTCCCTTAAGTAATCAAACCCCAGTTCGTTATTCGTCACATAAGTGATATCACAGCCATACTGTTCCCTGCGTTCCTCGGATTTCATGTCGTTTAACACTACGCCAACCTTCAATCCCAAGAATTCATGTACCTGTCCCATCCACTCCGCGTCACGCTTTGCCAAATAATCATTGACCGTAACCACATGCACCCCTTTTCCTTCCAGGGCATTCAGGTAGGCAGGCAGGGTGGACACCAGCGTCTTACCTTCACCGGTCTTCATTTCCGCGATACGCCCCTGATGGAGTATGATACCGCCGATAAGCTGTACACGGTAATGCTCCATATTAAGCACCCTGCGCGCCGCCTCCCTTACGGTGGCAAATGCTTCCGGCAGAAGGTCATCCAGTGTTTCGCCTTCCTGAAAACGCTTCTTATACTCCTTCGTCTTGTCCCTCAACTGCTCATCGCTCAATGCCTGCATGGAGGGACGCAGCGCCTCAATGGCATCCACTTTGGCTTCTATCCTTTTTAATTCCCTCTCGCTGTGGGTTCCAAAAACTTTACTGACAATATTCATAGTCCAGCTCCCATGTCATCCACGGTTGTTTTTACAATAATATCCATACCATATTATGTACAACCGGTTTCATTTTCATTGCGGATTTCAAAAATCCACTCTCTATTGTAGCAGATTTGTCCGATATAATCAACCACTGCCTGATGAAATTTCATGCGCCGGGTAACAGTTCAGCCTGAATGTTGTGTTTGGGGGCGGACGCCCGTGCGTGGGTTTT
>CANTGP010000460.1 GCA_947653315.1 uncultured Lachnospiraceae bacterium | reverse complement strand
CTGCATTCTGCTAAGAAACCGCCGCCGAAAACGAAGCACGGAAAATCCGGGACAGACAATCCCGCTGCCGCTGCCCCGCAAAAAACTCCCGTCCGTGCTGGGTAAAGTAAAAGGGAGTGTTATGGTGCGGCATTATATTAAGGGCGGTTTATGATTATGGGGAATAATTAGAAATAGACTGTTTTTGCTATTGGGTTTGAGCAGCTACCGGCAGGGAGAAAACGGGCCGGAAGTTTCTGAGTAGAATGAGAAAGTGTGCTACGGGCTATGGGGTGTCCTTAAGCGGAAATCCCTCCCGTGCCACAACATTTTTTTTACTTTACCCAGCACGGGCGTCCCCCCCCACAACCTTTTAGGCTGAATTGCTGCGTATTTTCTTTTTGGAAGAATCAACGGCTTGCAAACCTTACCCCAGTGCATTATAATAAAGACTAATTGTGGAGTTTACATATAGGTGTGGAAGACGACAGTTTCCACGCATAAAGAGTATAAAGAAAAAGGAGGAGAATTATGATACAATTATTGGACGGCGGTGCATACCTGGTGAATGGGACGGAGATTATTCCCGACGGGGAGCAGGCGAAGGAAGCGGTGAAGGGCAGGACCGGAAAGACGGTAAGCAGGGAAGAAGCCGCGAAAGAAACCATTGCATACGGTATCCTGAAAGAGCATAATACTTCCGGCAGTATGGAAAAGCTGAAGATTAAGTTTGATAAACTGACTTCCCATGACATTACGTTCGTGGGTATCATTCAAACCGCACGCGCTTCGGGGCTGGAGAAATTCCCCGTGCCTTACGTGCTGACGAATTGCCATAATTCCCTCTGTGCGGTGGGCGGGACGATTAACGAAGACGACCACATGTTCGGGTTGACCTGTGCGAAGAAATACGGCGGTGTTTACGTGCCGCCCCACCAGGCGGTGATCCACCAGTATGCGCGGGAAATGCTTGCCGGAGGGGGACGCATGATCCTCGGTTCCGATTCCCATACCCGTTACGGTGCGCTTGGCACCATGGCGATGGGAGAGGGCGGACCGGAGTTGGTGAAACAGTTGTTAAATCAAACCTATGATATCAACATGCCGGAGGTGGTAGGTATCTACCTGACCGGGGAACCGGTAAAAGGGGTGGGGCCGCAGGATGTGGCGCTGGCGCTTATCGGCGCAGTGTTCGGCAACGGCTATGTAAAAAATAAGGTGATGGAATTTGTGGGACCGGGCGTTTCATCCTTAAGTGCGGATTTCCGTATCGGCATTGATGTCATGACCACGGAAACCACCTGCCTGTCTTCCATATGGAGAACGGACAGGGAAATTGAGGAATTTTATGACATTCATGGAAGAAAAGGGGATTATAAAGAGCTGAATCCGGGGGAAGTGGCATATTATGACGGAATGATTACCGTAGATTTAAGCAAGATTCGTCCGATGATTGCAATGCCGTTCCATCCCAGCAATACGTATACCATAGAGGAATTGAATGCCAACTTGGACGATATTTTGGATGACGTGGAGAAACGTGCGGCGGTAAGTTTGGACGGAGCCGTGGAATTTACCCTGAAGAATAAGGTAAGGGACGGGAAATTTTATGTGGACCAGGGAATTATTGCGGGCTGTGCAGGCGGCGGGTTTGAAAATATCTGTGCGGCGGCGGATATCCTGAAAGGCTCCTACATCGGCTCCGACGGTTTTACCTTAAGCGTATACCCCGCTTCCATGCCGGTATATATGGAATTAGTGAAGAACGGCTGTGCGGCGGCGCTGATGGAAACCGGTGCGGTGTTGAAAACGGCGTTCTGCGGTCCCTGCTTCGGTGCGGGGGACACGCCGGCGAACAATGCGTTCAGTATCCGTCATTCCACGAGGAACTTCCCGAACCGGGAAGGCTCGAAACTGCAGAACGGGCAGATTTCTTCCGTGGCGTTGATGGATGCCCGCTCCATTGCGGCGACCAGTGCGAATAAAGGTGTGCTGACACCGGCTACGGAGTTTGACGGGACGATTGGGAAATATCAATATTATTTTGATTCCAAAATTTATGAAAACCGCGTTTTTGATTCCAAAGGACAGGCGGACCCGGAAGTGGAAATCCAGTTCGGACCCAACATTAAGGATTGGCCGAAGATGTGTGCGCTGCCGGAAAACCTGGTGCTGCGGGTGGTATCGGAAATTCACGATCCGGTAACGACGACGGATGAATTAATCCCTTCGGGGGAAACGTCCTCTTACCGCTCCAATCCGCTGGGGCTGGCCGAATTTGCCCTTTCCAGGAAAGATCCCGCGTATGTGGGGCGTGCGAAAGAAATACAGAAAGCGCAGACTGCCGTTATGGAAGGAAAATGTCCGCTGGATGTAATCCCGGAATTGAAGCCGGTTATGGAAGCCATACAGAAAACCTATCCCGGTGTGGGGGAAGGGAATGTCGGATTTGGTTCCACCATTTTTGCGGTGAAGCCGGGAGACGGTTCGGCGAGGGAGCAGGCGGCTTCCTGCCAAAAGGTATTAGGCGGATGGGCGAATATTGCCAACGAATACGCGACCAAGAGATACCGTTCCAACCTGATTAACTGGGGAATGCTTCCGTTTGTCATAAAAGAAAAGGACACGGAGCTGCCGTTTGGCAATTTGGATTACATTTTCGTGCCGGACGTGCGCAAAGCCGTGGAGGAGAAAGCGGACAGCATTCAGGCTTATGTGGCAGGCGGCGACGGTTTGAAAGAGTTTACAATGACTTTGGGGGAACTGACCGATGAGGAAAGGCAGATTATCCTGAAGGGATGCCTGATTAATTACAACA
>CANTGP010000459.1 GCA_947653315.1 uncultured Lachnospiraceae bacterium | reverse complement strand
GGTATGGGGGACTTTCCGCTTGACACGGGAACGGCGTCATGGTACTATGACAGCGTGCTAATGGTTTAGCGGGATAAAGCATACAGGGAGGAAAAAGAGGAATGAAAAAATTTATGGTTTTGGTGTGTACGGCAGTACTCGGTATGGGTGTCCTGACGGCATGCGGGGGAGATACGGCGGATGCCGGGGATGCAGCGCAGACCGCAGGGGAGGAAACGGCGGCGGGTGATAAGACCACGTTTACCGTCGGGTTTGACGCGGAGTTCCCGCCGTACGGTTATATGGATGAAAATGGCAGCTATACGGGATTTGATTTGGATTTGGCAAAGGAAGTGTGTGCGCGTAACGGCTGGGAATTTGTGGCACGGCCCATTGACTGGGATTCCAAGGACATGGAATTAAATTCCGGCTCCATCGACTGTATTTGGAACGGTTTTACGATGCAGGGACGGGAGGATGATTACACATGGACCGTGCCTTATGTGGATAACAGCCAGGTGTTTGTGGTGCCTGCGGATGCGGGGATTGCGGCACAGACAGATTTGGCGGGAAAGGTAGTGGGCGTGCAGAAGGATTCTTCCGCGCTGGCGGCTTTGGACGGTGATGCAAAGGAACTGGCGGTTACGTTTGCCGATTTGCAGCAGTACGGCGATTATAATGTGGCGTTCATGGATTTGGAGCAGGGAGCCATCGATGCGCTGGCGATTGATATCGGCGTGGCAAATTACCAAATCAGCTCCCGCGGGGATGCGTTTGTCATTCTTGAGGAACGTTTGGCAAGCGAGCAGTACGGCATCGGGTTCAAGCTGGGAAATGACGAGCTGAAGAATAAGGTGGAAGCCACCCTGCTTGAGATGGCAAAGGACGGGACGTTCATGAAGATTGCGGAAAAGTACGCCGATTTCGGACTGACGGACAGTGTGTGCCTTGGGAAATAACGAATGAAACGCGGGCACTGCCTGGCTTGTTGCCCGCGGGATAAAAGTAAGGAATCAAAAAGACCGCTGCAGCCGTGTGAAACAGCGGTCTTGCCTGTATATGGGGGAATGTGGGAAATACGGAACCGTTCCGGAATGATTCCGTGACAGTTTGGGGAACACGCTTGAAAGCAAGAAGATTGCGAAAGGTTTGGAAAGCAGATATGAGTGTGGCAACGATGTTTTTACAGTTGGTAGAAGGAATGGGAATCACCGTGGAAATTTTTTTCCTGACGCTGTTGTTTTCCCTGCCCGCAGGGCTGGCGCTGTCTTTCGGGAGGATGTCGAAGAAAGGCTGGCTGCGGGGAATCAGTAAATTTTACATATCCGTAATGCGGGGGACGCCGTTAATGCTGCAGTTGATTGTCGTATATTTTGCCCCTTATTACGTGTTTGGGCTGCGGATATCTTCGGGGTACCGTTTTTTGGCGGTTATCATAGCCTTTGTGTTGAATTATGCGGCGTATTTTGCGGAAATATACCGTTCCGGCATCGAATCCATGCCGGTGGGACAGTATGAGGCGGCGAAAGTCCTGGGTTACAGCAAAGCACAGACCTTTTTCAAAATCATACTGCCGCAGGTGATAAAACGGGTGCTGCCTCCGGTAACAAACGAAACGATTACGTTGGTAAAGGATACTTCCCTTGCTTTTGTATTGGCGGAAGCGGAGATGTTCACCATCGCCAAGCAGATTGCGGCGAAGGAAACGAGCATCATGCCGTTGATGGCGGCAGGGCTTTTTTATTATGTGTTTAACCTTGCGGTGGCAGGGGGCATGGAGTATATGGAAAAGAAACTGAACTATTACCACTAGTATTCCATCCGGCTGGAGCGTGTTTGGAAATTGCTTTCCGGCAGATGTCAGGAATGGATTTTCAAACACGCTCCGGAGACGGTCCGGGAAAAAGCAATGTCCGGGGATGGCAGGGACGGTATGGAATAAACGGAAGGAACGGAATAAACGGAAGAAACGGGATAATGGGAGAAAGGCGGGGATAACGGGATGAATTTGCTGGAAATCAACCATATGAAAAAAGGATTTGACGGGCTGGGGGTATTGGAGGATATTTCCCTGTCCGTAAAGGAAGGGGAAGTGGTATCGGTCATCGGTCCTTCCGGCTCCGGCAAATCCACGCTGTTACGTTGTGCCACGATGCTGGAGAAAATGGACGGCGGGGAATTAAAATATTTGGGGGAGGCTGCGGCATGGGAGGAAAACGGCAAATGCGTCTATGCCGGCAAGCAGAAGAAAAAGGAAATACGCAAGCATTTCGGTCTGGTTTTCCAAAATTTCAACCTGTTTCCCCACTATACGGTTTTAAAGAACATTACCGATGCACCTGTCAGCGTGGACAAAGTGCCGAAGAAGGAAGCGGAGGAACGCGCCGTAAAGCTGCTTAGGCAGTTGGGGCTGGAGGATAAGAAGGACGCTTATCCTTACCAGCTTTCCGGCGGACAGCAGCAGAGGGTATCCATCGCACGGGCCTTGGCGCTGCAGCCCAAAATCCTGTTTTTCGACGAACCCACATCCGCACTGGACCCGGAACTTACGGGGGAGGTGCTTAAGGTCATCAAAGAGCTGGCGAAAGAGCACATGACCATGATTATCGTGACACATGAAATGCAGTTTGCGAAGGAGCTGTCGGACCGGATTATTTTCATGGAACAGGGCGTGATACGGCAGCAGGGGACGCCGGAGGAAATCTTTTCTTCCCCGGACGAAAGGGTAAGGGATTTCATCGGGAAATTTTCGGCTTAGGAGGACGGACGTTTATCCGCGAACCGGTTGCATGTGCAAAGCAGGAATGGTATAATTCTTTTTT
>CANTGP010000458.1 GCA_947653315.1 uncultured Lachnospiraceae bacterium | reverse complement strand
TGGGGGAGAGACGTTCTTTCCTATTCCTAATGGCGAAGTCACAATCCTGTTGCAGACAACGGGGTTTTGACCCCTGCGGCAGCCGTCGGATACCCGCAAAAATGCGGTTATTCGGTTTGCAGTACGCAGGAATAAATAACAAGATAACATAAGAAAGACAGCAGCAGTATGCGGAGGTGAAAAAAATGGCAGTAAAAATCAGGTTAAGAAGGATGGGTCAGAAGAAAGCTCCTTTTTATAGAATTATCGTAGCAGATTCCAGATCCCCCAGAGACGGCAGGTTCATCGAAGAAATCGGAACGTATGATCCCAGCACGGAACCCAGCACTTTCAAGGTAAATGAGGAGCTGGCGAAAAAATGGCTGGCAAACGGCGCACAGCCCACGGATGTAGTCGGCAAGATCTTCAAGCTGGCAGGAATCACGAAATAAGGCCTGACACTTTTGGAGGTGGACTATGAAGGAATTGGTTGAGGTAATTGCAAAAGCTCTTGTTGACAATCCGGACGGGGTTGTGGTGACAGAGAAGGAAGACGGCAAAAACGTCGTCATAGAGCTTCATGTCGCACAGGAGGACATGGGGAAGGTCATCGGCAAACAGGGAAGAATCGCGAAAGCAATCCGTTCCGTGGTAAAGGCGGCATCCTCCAAGGAAAATAAGAAAGTGGATGTGGAAATTGTCTGATGCGTAAGGATGGGTACCTGCCCATCCTTATTTAGAAGATGCCGGCGCGCAGTGACACAGACGGTTCCCAAGATTTGAAAAAGGAAAAATATGGAAAATTTTTTAAGAGTAGGCGTAATTGCTTCCACCCACGGAATCCGGGGGGAAGTGAAGGTATTTCCCACCACGGATGACGCGGCACGCTTCCGGAAAATTAAAAAAGTAGTGCTGGATACGGGGAAGGAAGAACTGGAACTGGAAATCGAGGGTGTGAAGTTTTTTAAGAAATTCGCCATTTTAAAATTTAAGGGTATTGACAATATTAACGATATTGAGAAATACAAAGGGAAAGAACTTTACGTGCGGCGTGAAAATGCGCAGAAACTCGGACGGGACGAATATTTTGTGGGAGACCTGATCGGCATGAAAGTGACGCAGGATACCGGCAGGGTGTTGGGAAACTTAAAGGATGTCATGGAAACAGGGGCAAACGATGTCTATGTGGTGGAAATGGAAGACGGCAAAGAACTCCTGATTCCCGCCATCCGGCAATGTGTCCTGAACGTGGATGTGGAAGCCGGGGAGATGGAAGTGCATTTGCTGGAAGGACTTTTGTGATGATGAATTTTTATGTGATGACGCTGTTTCCGGAAATGATCCGGCAGGGAATGCGGACCAGTATTTTAGGCCGTGCCGCGGAAAACGGGATTTTGTCCGTGGAAGCGCTGGATATCCGGGATTATACGGAAAATAAACATAAAAAGGTGGACGATTACCCATACGGAGGCGGCGCCGGTATGTTGATGCAGGCGCCGCCTGTTTTTGCATGCCATCAGGCAGTATTGGAAAAAACAGGTGCGGCAGACGGGAAAACCGTCCGTACCATATACCTGACGCCGCAGGGAAAACCTTTCCGGCAGAAGATGGCGGCGGAGCTTGCGAAAGAGGAGAATCTTATTTTCCTGTGCGGACATTACGAAGGTATTGACGAAAGGGTGTTGGAGGAAATCGTGACGGATTACGTTTCCATCGGTGATTATGTCCTGACCGGAGGGGAACTGCCTGCCATGGTGATGATGGATGCCATTGCAAGGCTGGTACCCGGCGTACTCCATAACGGATTGTCAGCCGATTTTGAAACCTTCCATAACGACCTTTTGGAATACCCCCAATATTCCAGACCGGAGGAATGGCACGGGAAACGGGTACCGGATGTGCTGCTGTCCGGCGACCACCGGAAGGTGGAGGAATGGAGACTGGAACAGTCCGTGCGGCGTACCGGAAAGAACCGCCCGGACCTGTATGAAAAGTACCAAAGAAAACAACAGTATATCCGTTTCCTGTTAAAAAAAGGGAAGGCACTGTATATCGATATTATTGAAAATCTTCGGAGGGGAAAAGGGGAAATCGTGGAAGCGTCGGAAGCGGGAATCCTCGTTAAGGACGAAGCGGCAAAAGTCTGTATGATTGCGGTATTTGACGAATCCAGGGCGGACGAAGTGGCAGGCTGGGTATTGCCGGAGAAAGATGAAGGGAAAAAAGCAGGATGGCAGCTTGTGGTTCACCAGGAATGTCTGCTGGCGCCGCTTAAGGAAATCATTCCTATGGAGAGTTGTCTGCCGGTTTACCAGGCGGTCTATACTCAGAGAACTGCCGTACCGTTGCCGAAAAATGTGGAAATTTGTGTGCTTGGCACGGAATATTTGGAGGAAGTCATGGCGCACTACGGTATGACGGACGACAGGGAATATATGGAAGAACGTCTGCAAAGCGGAAACCTGTTCGGGGCGTTTGCGGAAGGCGGTCTTGCCGGTTTTGCCGGAATTCATGCGGAAGGAAGCCTTGGAATGCTGGAAGTGTATGAAAAGTACCGGAGGCAGGGAATCGGAAGGGCGCTGGAAGCGTTTTTGATTAACCGCCATTTATCCATGGGCTATACGCCTTACGGAAATGTTGTGGAAGGAAACGGCGGTTCTTTGGAGCTGCAGGGGAAACTGGGGCTTTGCGTGTCCAAACAGTTGTTGTATTGGGTAACGCTAAAAGCCTGAAGTTTTTTCCCTGCTTATGGAAGAACCAAAAAATTATCTTGAGTTTCCGCAAATTGTAATTGATAAATGGATATGTCTATTCAAAGCACCAG
>CANTGP010000457.1 GCA_947653315.1 uncultured Lachnospiraceae bacterium | reverse complement strand
AAAGTGCACGGAAAACCGGGACAGGCAGTTGTGCCGCTGCCGGTTACTAAAAAAACCCACGCACGGGCGTCCGCCCCCACACACAACATTCAGGCTGAACTGTTACCTTTGCGCACAAATACAAGGAACTCATCCCTTGACGAATGCCAAAAGCAATGCTACACTTAAATGCAATGCATAAATAATAGGAAAAAGAGCGAAAAATGCAAGGAAATGATAAGGATATACAGGAAAGTTTGGAGGTAAGGAAAAATGATAGACGGTAAAAAAGTACTTTTCAGCGGCATGCAGGCAACGGGAACGCTTACTTTGGGCAATTACCTTGGGGCGTTAAAAAACTGGGTGACGTTGAGCGATGAATACGAATGTTTTTATTCCGTGGTGGATCTTCATTCGATTACGGTCAGGCAAGACCCGGCGGAACTCAGAAAACGCGCCAGGAATCTGTTGACCCTGTACATTGCGGCCGGGCTTGACCCGAAAAAGAATTGTATTTATTACCAGTCCCATGTATCCGGCCATACGGAGCTTTCCTGGATTTTAAACTGTTTTACCTATATGGGGGAATTAAACCGCATGACCCAGTTCAAGGATAAGGCGGCAAAACATGCGGACAATATCAACGCAGGACTTTTCACTTATCCGGTACTGATGGCGGCGGATATCCTCTTATACCAGGCGGATGTGGTTCCGGTGGGAAAGGACCAGTTGCAGCATTTGGAAATCACGAGGGATATTGCCCAGCGTTTTAACGCCATTTACGGGGATGTCTTTACCATCCCGGAGCCGTATTTGGGGAAAGCCGGAACGAGCATTAAGAGTTTACAGGACCCGGCTAAGAAAATGTCGAAATCCGACGAAAATGCCAATGCCAGCGTTTACCTTATGGATGATGCGGATACCATTATCCGCAAATTCAAACGTGCCGTCACCGATTCGGAAGGGGCGGTCAGATACCGCGACGAACAGCCGGGAATCCGCAATCTCATCGATATTTACTGCGCATGTACCGGTAAAACGCCGGAGGAAACGGAAAAGGAATTTGACGGGAAAGGATACGGGGACTTTAAAATGGCGGTAGGGGAATCCGTGGTCAGCGTATTAGCGCCCCTGCAGGAACGTTTTCAGGAACTTGTACAGGATAAGGCATACATTGACGGAATCATTAAGGAAAATGCGGAAAAGGCAAATTATTACGCCTTAAAAACCCTCCGCAAAGTCCAAAAGAAAGTGGGGTTCCCGGAACGCGTAAGGTAAGCCGACATATGGAACCTATGGATGAAAAAAGATTTGAGGAAGCGAAAAAGAAAGTCATCGGCATGGTGCGGGAGCCTGCGGGCATCGGGACGCTGCGGGAGAAAACCGTCCATGCGGTTATGAAAAATTATTATGCGCCGGATGCCGGAACGCATGAAATACCCGTGGGCGGCTACGTGGCGGATATTTATACGGGAGAGCGGATCATCGAAATCCAAAACGGCAATTTTTATAAAATGCGGGACAAGCTGGACTCTTTTTTGGAGCAGTATCCGGTAACGGTGGTTTATCCCATTCCCCATACCAAATGGCTGATATGGATAGACGAAGAAAGCGGGGAATTAAGCAAAAAGAGGAAAAGCCCGCAGACCGGAAACGCTTACCTGGCATTTAAGGAACTGTACCGAATCAAAAATTATCTCGGAAAGGAAAACCTGCGGTTTTGTTTTCCGCTGGTGGACATGGAAGAATACCGCCTGTTAAACGGCTGGAGCAGCGACCGGAAAAGGGGCTCCTGCCGGTACGACCGGATTCCCGTTTCCCTTCATGACGAGATTATGATCGAAAAACGGGAAGATTATTTCCAATTCCTCCCCGACGGGCTTCCCGTGGAATTTACCGTAAAAGATTTGGCAAAAACAGCGAAAATACCGGCGCGGACGGCGGGGCTGGCACTGAATATCCTGGCTTACCTCGGCGTGGCGGAGCGGACGGGGAAAAAAGGAAATGCCTACCTGTACCGGAAGGCGGAAAGGAGCTAAAGAGTATGCGCAAAAAGCAGCGCAGAAATGAGGAAAAGCATGGATTTGGCAAATTATTTTAAGAGCATTGTGGACCAAGACCGGTGTGCCGTGGTCATCTGCAATTTGGAGCATGAAATCATCTATTTAAATCCGGCGGCATCGGAGCGTTATGCAAAGAGCGGCGGCGCCGGTTTGGTGGGAAAAAGCATTTTCGACTGCCATAACGCAAAATCCGTGGAAGCCATCCGGAAAGTAACGGCATGGTTTGCCCAAAGCAGGGAACACAACATCGTCTATACGTTCCGCAATGAAAAGGAAAATAAGGATGTCTATATGGTGGCGTTGCGCGATGCGGACGGAACGCTGATCGGATATTACGAAAAGCATGAGTACCGGAATGCGGAACAAGGGGAGGTTATGGGCGGTATTCCTGAGACAGTTCCGGAACCGGATGAAAAGGATAAATGATGAATTCCTATATTGATTTAAGAAATATTACAACAGAAGAATTAAAGAATGTAGATTTAGACAGGGTCGATATTCATTGCACTCCTCCTGACTTTGAACCGCAGCGCCAATATTACTTTATGGCGAAGTGCAGACAGATTGTGAAATCGGAAAGCGAACGTCTCGGACATCCGCTCTATGCGTGTACGGTAACTTTCGGCTGTCAAATGAATACCGAACACGAGATTGAAAAAAGCCGCATAAACGCGGCTTTTTTTGTTGGGGTAGAAATATAAGGGTAGAGGGTTAAAACGGGCAGGACGGGGCGCAGGGGAGCGCAGACGGGGCATTTTACACGGTGG
>CANTGP010000456.1 GCA_947653315.1 uncultured Lachnospiraceae bacterium | reverse complement strand
AAACGGATGGAGGAGGAAATCGAATACCGTAAGCTCGTGGTGCGCAAAGAGGCGCTGGAAGCGGTGAAGGAAGCGAGGGCGCAGGGGGACTTGAGCGAAAATTTTGAATATTACGCGGCAAAAAGGGAGAAAAATAAAAACGAAAGCCGTATCCGCTTTTTGGAGCGGATGATTAAAACCGCGGAAATCATATCCGACGAGTCGGGCGAGGATGAAATCGGGGTGGACAATACGGTGGAAGTACAGTTTGAAGAAGACGGAACCGTGGAAACCTTCAAAATCGTTACCACCATGCGCGGTAATTCCCTGGAAGGATTGGTCAGTACGGAATCCCCTATCGGGAAAGCGCTTCTCGGACATAAAGAGGGCGACCGTGTGTGCGTGAAAGTGAACGACAATTACCAATATTATATTACCGTGAAGAAAATCGAGAAAACTACGGATGACGGAAGTGACAAAATCAGGAGTTTTTAACGGTATGGCAGGAGAACCTTGGATACGGTTATGCGGGAAAAGAAAGGAGGGGAAGGCATGAAGGAAGTCAGCGAGGAGGATATCGCGAAAATACTGAATGTTTTGGAGAACTTTGCGGAGTCGGGGACGAGCCGGATGAAGATACAGGTTTCGGAAGAACAGGAAGAAGGTTCCGTGAACAGGCAGTACCATCATGGGCGCTGTGATGTGGGAAGCCCATGGGCAAAAGGGGAATGGTTTGACGTATTGGAACAGGAGTAAGGAGTCCGTCAAAACGGATACGGGGGATGAAAATGGAATACTTTATTCTTTCTTTTCAGATTATTTTTCCGGTTCTCGCTTATATGGGGGTCGGTATCGTATTGCGGAAGGTGAAACTGGTAGACGGGGATGCTTTTTCGCAGATAAACAGGCTGGTATTCCGGGTGTTTTTGCCTGTGAAACTTTTCCTGGACATTTACCATTCCGACTTCCAAAGGGCCTTTCAGCCGAAGCTGATTCTGTTTGTGCTGGCATCCGTGTTCCTCTCCTATGGGATGACATGGTACCTGATCGGGAGGAAAGTGAAGGACCGGAAGGATGCCCCCACCATGATACAGGCAGTATACCGGAGCAATTATGTGCTGTTTGGCATGTCCATCGCCGCCAGTATGTACCCGGATACGGATTTGGGTGTGATATCCGTGATGGCGGCGTTTGTGGTTCCGGTTTTTAATATACTGGCAGTGGTGCTTTTTGAGGTTTGGCGCGGGGGTGCGGGGCTGTCCGTGCCGCGTCTGCTGAAAGGGGTGGCGACAAACAGCCTTGTGGTGGGAAGCGCGGCGGGACTCTTGTTCCTGGGATTGAAAATCCCCCTGCCGCAGCTTATCTTAAAGCCCATGACCGCCCTGGGCGATATCGCTACGCCTTTGGCAATCATCTGTGTGGGCGCAACGCTGACTTTCGATGCATTGCGCAAATATGCCGGGTATATTGCCGTGATGGCGGCGGGACGTCTGGTAGTGGTTCCGGCGGTCTTCGTGACGGCAGCCATAGTCTTTGGTTTCCGCAATATGGAATTGGCGGGGCTGTTTTTGGTCTTTGCATCCCCGACGGCAACCGCTTCCTACCCGATGGCAAAGGAGCTTGGCGGCAACGGGGAACTGGCAGGACTTGGCGTGGCAGTCAGTAATGTGGGGTCGCTGTTTACCATATTCCTTTGGGTGGCGGCGCTTAAATATTTCGGATTGTGTTAGAGCGTGTTTGAAAAAGAAATATACATAAAAGGATGGAAAAAAGATGATTATTGAAACGTTATTTGAAAAAAAGAAACCGGTGCTTTCTTTTGAAATCTTCCCGCCCAAAAAGGAAGCCGAATTAAAGAACATTGATGCAACGCTGGGGACGCTGGCAAAGCTGAAGCCGGATTTCATCAGCGTGACATTTGGGGCAGGAGGCAGCAGTACCAATAACAAAACCGTGGAGCTGGCGAAGAAAATCAAAAGGGATTACGGAATCGAGCCTTTGGTGCACCTGACCTGCTTAAACCACAGCAGGGGGGAGATTAGGGAGATTTTGGACGGATTGGGGGAAGCCGGACTGTTTAACGTGCTGGCACTGCGCGGGGACCGGAATCCCGAAATTCCGCCGAAGGATGATTTCCATTATGCCAATGAGCTGGTGGAGTTTATAAAGACGCAGGGGGAATTCCATGTCAGCGGCGCCTGCTATCCGGAGGTACATACGGAAGCGCCGGACGGGGTGACGGATATCCGCAACCTGAAAAAGAAGGTAGATGCGGGAGTGGGGCATTTGGTGTCCCAGCTATTTTTTGATAATGATAATTTTTACTGTTTTTTGGAAAAACTGAGGATAGCGGGCATTGATGTTCCGGTGGAAGCGGGAATCATGCCGGTGACGAACCGTGCACAGATTAAGCGGATGGTGGACATGTGCGGTGCGGTGCTGCCGGACAAATTCGAGAAGATACTGGAGAAGTACGGGGAACATAAAGAAGCACTGTTTGATGCCGGGATGGCATACGCGGTGAACCAGATTGTGGAGCTGATTGCCCATGGCGTGGACGGAATCCATATTTTTACCATGAATAATCCGGTGGTGGCCGGACGGATTTGCGACGGGATACGGAATCTGGTGGGATGATGTGTTGGGCTACGTTGATTAAATTTGGGCAGAAATAGGGCGGAAAGTGGTGAAGCGACAAGTCGCAGTGCAGATTGCGGGAATGAATTTTCAAACATGCTCTAGGGAATTGGAATGGGATAAAAGGGGATACAAAGGAATAAAAGGGAATGCAAAAGAATACAAAGGAATGGAAGGGATAGAAAAGAAGGAATAGAAA
>CANTGP010000455.1 GCA_947653315.1 uncultured Lachnospiraceae bacterium | reverse complement strand
AAAGGTTATGTTGCAAAAAAGATGCAAAAAAGATGGGATTTTGATGCAATTAGATGGTAAAATGAAATAAATATCTTTTGGGATATTTTAAAATAAGGAACTAATCAGAAATAATTTTTAAATTGCGCGCAGGATTTTTCTTTGAGAGGGAGGGCAGGTTTTTTATGGGAAACAGGGAAAGAAACAGGTATGATGGAAACAGAAACGGAAATAGAAACGGAAACGGCAGGGGAACGCTTTGTAGCGGTACCGGCAGGGCAATATGGCGGAAACGGGGATTGGCGGCGGTTTTGGCAGTCCTTTTTTTGGTACGGCCGTTTTCGGCATATGGGAAAGAGGACGGAACGGGTTATACGGATGCAGGGCAGGATGGGATTCGGGTGGAGGATCAAAGCCAAAGGTATCCGTTGCTTGGCGAATATCCGGAAGGACGCGGAGAGGATTATATTGCGTTGTCGGCATCTTCGGAAACGGCTTATGAGGTAAAGCAGGGGGATACGCTTTGGGGGATTGCCGGACGGTTTTACGGAAACGGGGGCGCATGGGAGCGGATTGCGGCGGCAAACCCGGATGCAGTGGGGAAGGATGCCCTGATTCTTACGGGGGCAAAATTGTGGGTTCCTCAGGTTTTTTATGTGGAAAAACAGGCGGCGAGCCTGGGCGGTTTTTCGTCTCCGGCATGTTCCTATGATATGCCTGCAAATTGGGCGTATGCTTATACCGACTGGGAGGTTTGTTTGGAATCCATATACTGCCGGGAGCATCCGGACAGCGAGGTTTGTGTCCATATTACGGAAAACCGGATGTTCCCGGACGGCGTGGGGGACGGATGGGAAGAAATGCAGGAACAGATCAGGAGGAGCGCGCAAAAGGCGGAGGGCGTGACGTTTTCCGAACCGCAGTTTGAACGGTATTTCAGGGAGGACGGCAGGGAACTGCTTTCTTACAGTTTTGTCTGCGGCGCGGGGGAGGAAAACATCCAGTTTGCGGTGGCATATGTGGTGGGGAAGAATTATTTGGCGGAGTTTATCGGGACCTGTCCATTGGAGGAGAAGGGCGGGAAAATATCTTCTGCCCATGCCATCGGGGAAATTACCCGTTATATGGCGGCCTCTTTTACGGAAACGGATGAGGAGAAAACATGGTCGAGTTTAAAATACCGTCCGTATTTGGGATATGAAGATTGGGCGTATGAGGATTTGCACAATCCTTTTGCCATGGCGGCGGAAGCCTATGCACCGGCGGAGGAACCGGTATTGGAAGGCAGGGATGAGGAAATTACGTTTGTTTCCAAAGAGTGGGAAGATTTTATTCGTATGGTTACGGCATACCATTACGATATGACGGATGAGGAATGGGAGGCATTTTCCGAAAGGCCGGTCCGCACTGCCGATGTGGCCTGGATTACGGAGGTGTCGATGATGGAAAGTCCCATTCCGGGGCGCGATACGGTGGCGGTGGAAGGGCTTTGCCCGAAAAATGCGGAATGCGCCAACTATAACCTGACGACCCTTGAGGATATTGCGGTACTTCCGAACCTTGAGAAACTGGAGCTGGAAATCGGAAGCGTGTCCGATTATGAAGTATTGGGAAAATGCCCGTCCTTGCGGGAACTAACCATTATATCGGCAAAGCCGCTGACGGATGTGGAATGGCTTGCGGGGCTCCCCGGACTGGAGTCTTTGGCCCTGCGCGTCAGTATGTTTGCGCATTTGAACGAAATGGGATATGAGAAAGAGGGCGGCAGTACGTTTGCGAAGGAGGAGACGGGCGACGCATCCGGTAAAGGGGACGGCGCGGAAAAAGGAAAGGAAAGCGAAAAAGGTTTGGATGATACGCTGGGAAAATGCACTTCCTTAAAATATCTGGAATTGGAAGCGGGAAAGGATGATGTGACGGATTTCAGCTTTTTGGGGCAATTACCCAATCTGTATGCATTCCGGCTCTGCGCGCCGGAAGACGAAGATGAAGATATGCCGGACAGGAGCAGTCTTTTCGGGGAAGACGATTATCCGCAGGTGAAGTGCCTGGTGGTGGATGACCGGTGGCTGCGCAACCCGGAATAATACGGATGTGAAAAGTAACCCTGAAACGTCAGATTCCCGCGCCTGACAGAGGAACAGGCTTTACACCGGTAAACAAATCCGCTATAATAAAACATACCAAGGTGTAAAGCCCAATCCGTTAACAGGGCTTTGCACCTTTTTGGAAGATGGCGGCAGACGGGAAATACGTCAGGAGAAAGGGAGAAGGAATGCGGGACATGAAATATAAATATTTATTGTTTGATTTGGACGGGACATTGACTGACCCGAAAGAGGGGATTACCACATCGGTACAGTATGCGTTAAAATCTTTTGGTATTGAGGAACCGGATTTGGGAAAGCTGACGCCTTTTATCGGACCGCCGTTAAAGGAAAGTTTTATGGTATTTTACGGATTTGACGAAGCGCAGGCAAAAAAAGCGGTGGAAAAGTACCGGGAGTGGTTTGCGCCTAAGGGGATTTTCCAAAACGTCGTCTATGAAGGAATCCCGCAGATGTTAAAAAAGCTGAAGGAGAACGGCAAAGTGCTGGCGGTGGCTTCCAGCAAGCCGCAGGCGTTTGTGGAACAGATTTTGGGGCATTTTGCCATGCGGGAATATTTTTCCGTGGTGGTGGGAAGCGCCATGGACGGTACGCGGGTGAGAAAGGAAGAAGTGGTGGAAGAAGCGCTGCGGCAGTTATGGAATCCGGAGGGTTCCGGATTCGGACTTTCTACGCCGGAGGCATCCCGCACGGTTATGGTGGGAGACCGGAAGTTTGACGTGGAGGGCGGCAGGGAACACGG
>CANTGP010000454.1 GCA_947653315.1 uncultured Lachnospiraceae bacterium | reverse complement strand
GGGGTAAACGGTGCAGCGGGAATGCTTGTGATTGCATGGTACTGTATCTGCGGGGTAATACGGCTGGCACAGTTTAATGTGACGGCACAGGGACGTTTAGGGGAAACGGAAGAAAAACGTTGTTACAGAGGGCTTCCGATTACTTCCGCGGCCGTGGTGCTGCCTGTTATGTGCCTGGTTGGGACAAGGATTTCGGCAGGGATTTTTGTCCTGCTTCTGCATCTGATACTGGCGGTTATGGGGCTGTTGTTTGTCATTGATCTGCCGTTTCCCAAATTAACGGGAAAGGGGCTGGCGTTTTTCGCGGGGATTGTGGCGGCGGTGCTGTTTCTTTTGCTGGCAGGGGAGGGATGGGGATGCTGAATATCCTTTACCGGACGCTTCCGGGCAGACTGCTGTTAAAGCCGCTTACCAGTCCTGTTTTTTCCAAAATTGGAGGATTTCTGTTAAATACCGGATTGTCTGCATGTATGGTGGGGCCTTTTGTGAGGAAATACAAAATCCGTATGGACGATTACGAAAAGCGGGATTATCATTCCTTTAATGATTTTTTCTGCAGGAAAATTCTTCCGGGGAAACGCCGGATTGCGCAGGATGGGGAAGCGCTGGTAAGTCCCTGCGACGGGAGACTGTCTTGTTATCCGATTGCGGAAAAAAGTCATTTTAGGGTAAAGAACGTGGTCTATACGCTGGAGAACCTGTTAAAAAACAAGCGGCTGGCAGAGCGTTACCGGGGAGGTATCCTTTTGGTTTTCCGTCTGACCGTGGACAATTATCATCATTTCTGCTACATTGCAGATGGGCGGAGGTCAAAGAATGTGCGGATACCGGGTGTTCTGCACACCGTTCGTCCTGTTGCGACAGGAAGGGTACCGGTTTATGCGGAAAATGCGAGGGAATATTCCCTATTGAAAACCGAAAATTTCGGCGTGGTTTTGATGATGGAGGTAGGGGCGATGCTGGTCGGCAGGATTGTAAACCTTCACGGGGAGGCAGAGGTCAGAAAGGGGCAGGAAAAGGGGTATTTTGAATTTGGTGGTTCCACGGTTATTTTGTGCTTTCAAAGGGGGACTGTCACCGTGAACGACAGGATTTGGGCGGACAGCAGGGCAGGGAGGGAGACATCCGTGCGCATGGGGGAACGTATCGGAACAGGCAGTCCTTGCCAACCGCACCGGAGGGAAGTATAATACCCTTATCTAGAGCGTTGTTTTGCAGTCCGGAAGATGATTTGCCCGCACCGCAACAAAGGATGGCAGAAAGGGAGAAAGCATATGGCAAAGTATATCATGGCATTGGATCAGGGAACGACCAGCTCGCGCTGTATTTTGTTTGACAAAGAAGGAAAAATACTGAGCATGGCGCAGAAAGAATTTACCCAGTTATATCCGAATCCCGGCTGGGTGGAGCACAATCCGATGGAAATCTGGTCTTCCCAGCTTGCGGTTGCAACGGAGGCCATGGCCGTTTTAGGGGCATCGGCGGAAGACATCAGCGGCATCGGAATCACGAACCAAAGGGAAACCACAATCGTATGGGACAAAAATACGGGGGGTCCGGTTTACAATGCCATCGTATGGCAATGCCGCAGGACGGCGGCACAGGTGGACAGGCTCAAGGAAGAAGGGTACGGGGAAACCATACGCAGGAAAACGGGGCTTGTGCCGGACGCTTATTTTTCGGCAACCAAGATAGCGTGGATATTGGAACATGTGGAAGGCGCACGGGAACGTGCCGAAAAGGGGGAGCTGCTGTTCGGGACGGTGGACAGTTGGCTCATTTGGAACCTGACAAAAGGGGCGGTGCATGTTACCGATTATACCAACGCATCCCGGACGATGCTTTATAATATCCATGAACTTTGCTGGGACGGGGAATTGCTGGAAAAACTGCGCATTCCGGCAAGTATGCTGCCGGAGGTAAGACCTTCCAGTTGTATCTACGGCTATACGGATGCGGGAGTATTGGGCGGCAACATTCCCATAGCGGGGGCGGCAGGGGACCAGCAGGCGGCATTGTTCGGACAGTGCTGTTTTACGCAGGGACAGGTGAAAAATACATACGGTACAGGCTGTTTCCTGCTGATGCATACCGGAAAAAAAGCCATTGCATCCAAAAACGGGCTGCTGACTACCATCGCGGCAGGTACGGGGGATGGCGTGGAGTATGCGCTGGAAGGCAGCGTGTTCGTGGCGGGCGCGGCTGTGCAGTGGTTGCGGGACGAAATGCGCATGATTAAGAATGCCGCACAGTCGGAGGAATATGCGGATGTGGTAAAAGACACTGCGGGAGTATATTTGGTTCCCGCTTTTGCGGGGCTGGGCGCACCTTACTGGAACCAGTATGCGCGCGGGACGGTAACGGGGATTACGCGGGGCTGCCGGAAAGAGCATTTTATCCGGGCGGCGTTGGAATCCGTCGCATATCAGACGGCGGACGTGCTGCGGGCGATGGAAGAAGATACGGGAATCCGTATCAGGGAATTGAAAGTGGACGGCGGCGCCAGCGCCAATAATTTCCTGATGAAATTCCAGGCAGGCATTTTGGATGCGGTGGTACACCGTCCGAAATGTATCGAAACGACGGCATTGGGGGCGGCTTACCTGGCGGGGCTTGCCACCGGGTACTATAAGGATAAGGACGAAATATGTGCAAACTGGCAGCTTGGCAGGAGTTTTGAGCCTTCCATAGACGACGGGGACAGGAAGAAACTGCTTGCCGGATGGAAACGGGCGGTGGATTGCGCATTGGCATACCCGGAAGAAGAAATATAGTAACAGTTCAGAGAAGGTATGGAAGGAAGCGGTAAAATGGAAGGAAGCGGCGGAAAGA